>NZ_QAIJ01000277.1:0-3378 GCF_003060985.1 Stenotrophomonas sp. HMWF023 | reverse complement strand
GGCTGAATCGACGCCGGGAATCTTGTCCGCGAAGAATTCGGCGACGGCCAGCGCTGCCGACGTGCCCAGCACCCACCACGACTCGGTGGCCTGCAGTGCCGGTGGCAGGTCGACCCAGCCGAGCAGGCCGGCAATGCCGACGCCGAATACGGTGAGGTAGACGCGGATGCCGGCCAGCCAGGCCAGCAGGATGCCGATCACGAACAGGTGGGCTTCGGTCATGGCGGGCTCCGGCGGCGGAACTGTGCGGGGTGCCACACTATCGACGATGGAGTGGCTGAATGCCACCGCCCGGTGCGGGCCGGCACGGGGGAAACCTGCCGTTCCTGTCATACACTAGCCCGTCGTTTGCCCCAGGGGCCGTACTGGCGTCGCCACTGCGATGCCACGGAGACTACCCATGAACAACCGCCCTCCCATGCGTGTGCAGGTACGCCTTCCCGGTGCCCCGCAACCACCTGCCGACCGCCGTCGCCTGCTGGTGATCGCGGGCATCTGGCTGCTCAGCCTGGTGCTTGCGGTGCTGGGTGGCTGCTTGCTGGGCGCGCCGCGCGGTGAACAGGGCCAGCGCGTGCAAGTTGCCGAGAAGCGCGCCGATACCCTGCAGACCCAGTTGACCGAGCTGCAGCAGAAGCAGGCCACGCTGGAAGCGTCGGACCGCATCAGCCGCGCCGCCAACAACGAAGTGCAGTCTTCACTGGCCGAGCGCGATGAAGAGATCGCCGGCCTGCGTGCTGACGTCGCCTTCTACGAACGCCTGGTGGGCTCGACCAGCCAGCGCAAGGGCCTGAACACCCATTCGATTGAATTCAGCCCGGAATCGGCCGGCACCTGGCAGTACAGCGTGGTGCTGACCCAGAACCTCAACCGGGGCGCGATCAGCCAGGGGCAGATGCGTTTCACGGTGGAAGGCGTGAAGAACGGCAAGCTGGCCACCATCAGCTGGGACGAGCTGCACCAGCGCAGCAAGGTGCCGGGACAGGATTACTCGTTCCGGTACTTCCAGCAGCTCACCGGCAGCGTGATGCTGCCGGCTGACTTCACCCCGCAACGGGTGAAGGTGACATTGGGGAGTGGTGCGGGGGGCACCACGCAGGTATTCGACTGGAAACAGGCCGGCGCACCGGCCAGCAAAGGGGAGTAGGCAGATGTTCGGAAGCAGCAAATCCAGCCGTGATGGCCAACTGGTGGTGGATGCCCTGATCGGCAACCAGGTGGTGATCCGTGGCGATGTGGAATTCAGTGGTGGCCTGTACGTGGAAGGTCGCATCCACGGCAAGGTGATTGCCCAGGAAGGCGCCAGCGCGGCGACCCTGACCCTCGCCGAGCATGGCGTGATCGAGGGTGAGATCCGCGCCCAGGTGGTGGTCATCAGTGGCCGCCTGGACGGCGACGTGCATGCCACCGAGAAGGTCGAACTGACCCCGAGTGCGCGGGTCAACGGCAACGTTCATTACCAGGTAGTGGAAATGAACGCGGGCGCCCAGCTGAACGGCCGCCTGATCCATGCCAGCGCCCCGATGCAGGCCCTGCCAGCGCCGGAGAGCCAGGACGCCGGTGACGGCAAGGGCGACACCGCGGCACGGCGCAAGCTGGCCGAGGCGATGGCTTGAAAGCCATCGCCGGCGCCCCCATGCTGAGCCCATGAACACGCTCGTCTCCCTCCCCGGCGCCACGCCGGCCGCCGCGCCCGACTACCAGTCGCTGGATCGGCCGCTGAACTTCACCGAGGCCGCTGCGGCCAAGGTCAAGGAACTGATCCAGGACGAGGGCAACCCCGACCTGTCGTTGCGCGTGTACATCGAGGGTGGCGGCTGTTCGGGCTTCCAGTACGGGTTCGAGTTCGACGAGAACCGTGCCGGCGATGACCTGGCGGTGCAGACCAGCGGGGTCACCCTGCTGGTCGATCCGCTCAGCCTGCAGTACCTGATGGGCGCCGAGGTGGATTACACCGAGAGCCTGACTGGTGCGCAGTTCGTGATCCGCAATCCGAACGCCAAGACCACCTGCGGCTGCGGCAGCAGTTTCAGCATGTAAGCAGGGCGCGGGGCAGTCGCCCCGCGCGGTGCCTTCGGTAGATCCACGCCATGCGTGGATGGCCTTTCCTGCAACCACAACAGCAGATTGCGCACAGCGCCGACCTTGCCACCCGCGTCGATTGGCGGCAGGCTAGCTGGATGCTCACTTCTCCTTCGCCGCTTTCCGGTTTTGCCTTCGTGGGTGAACCGTTGGAGCGCGCCGATGCCATGCGCGAAGATGCCGATGCTCTGGCGCGCCTGTGGCCCGATGCGCGCATTCTTGTCCTGGACCAGGACGGCACCGCCTTCACCGGTGATGACGACCAGCCGCTGGCGCTGACCGGCGCTGATGTCGGTGGCGGGCCCGGTGTCGCGATCTTCCTCGGCCTGCGTGGCGAGCAGGCGTGGTTCTCGGTGGAAGCTGCCAGCGTGACCGTCACCGCGCCACGCCGGCTCGATCTGCGCCAGGCCGCACTGCTGTGGACCGTGGCCGATGCGACCGCCTTCAGCTACGCCCGCGGCATGTCCTACTGGCAATCGCGTACCCGCTTCTGCGGCGTCTGCGGCACGGCCGTGACGTTCGCCCGTGGCGGCTTCGTCGGCCGCTGCCCGCAGTGCGCGACCGAGCACTACCCGCGCGTCGATCCGGCAGTGATCGTCGCCGTGGAAAACCAGGGACGGCTGTTGCTGGGCCGCCAGTCCAACTGGGCGCCGCGCCGCTATTCGGTGTTGGCCGGCTTTGTCGAGCCGGGCGAGACCTTCGAACAGACCGTAGCGCGCGAAGTGCACGAAGAGAGCAAGGTGCGGGTGACCGCCTGCCAGTACCTCGGCTCGCAGCCCTGGCCGTTCCCGGGTGCATTGATGATCGGTTTCCGTGCGCAGGCACAGGACGATGTGCCGACCGTGGACGGCGAGCTGGAAGACGCGCGCTGGTTCAGTGCCGAGGAAGTTGGCGCGGCCCTCGCACGTGACGTCGAGGACGATGGTGAAGGCATCCGTCTATCACCGCCGATCTCCATTTCGCGGGGCCTGATCGAGCATTGGTACCGCCAGCAGCCGGCGTCCGGCGGCGCCAGCATTGCCGCCACCTGAACACGCTGCCGGTTACAGTACGGTTCACCGCTGACGGCGGCGCTGCGACAGGTAAGGTAGCGACGCCGAACGCTTGCTCGTAGGGAGACCTGCCATGTTCACCACCCTGGTCGCCGTGTTGGTGGCACTGGCCCTTGGCCATGTCGCCCCGGCCGCTGCCGCGTCGCTGCGCCGTTTCGACGGCTTCCGGCGCTGGCTGGGCTGGCTGGACGCGCGCGGTGGTCGGGCCTGGCAGGGGGCCGCCGGCGTGGCGCTGGCGATCGTACCG
>NZ_QAIJ01000276.1:8346-15037 GCF_003060985.1 Stenotrophomonas sp. HMWF023 | reverse complement strand
GTTTGCGGGGACGCCGTGAACCCATCCATGGGGGCTTGGCCGCGGCATCCATGCCGCGGACACCCCGCAACCCCCCAGCCCCCCGCCTTCGACAGTTTCCCGGTGACGGGAGGCAAAGGCGGAGCAGAAGCGGTTGGTGTAACGGGGAAAGTAGAAGGGGTCGGATCCGTTTTCCTGCGGAAAACGGATCCGACCCCTCAGCGAGTGCGCGCAGCGCGCGACCCGCGTTTGATTTTGATTTTGTTCTTGCCTGCGGCGGCCGCAGGAAACTGTCCGTGGCCGGGTGGATGGGCTGGGCAGGGGCGTGAGCCGCATGGATGCGGCGACCGAGCTTACATGGACGTACTTGCAGCGTCCCCTGCCCAGCCCATCCACCCGGCCAACCCACGTCAGACCATCAGCCCGCCCGCCGCAGAGGGGGCAGCGCCCGATGGAGGGGAATACCTCAGTACCGCTTGATCCCCGGCACCGTGCAGCCTTCCAACTGCGCATGTGCGGACACCGCATTCTCCTTCTCGCCCCGCGCCAGGCGCGCCTGTTCGATCGTGGCCCAGTGCCGGCGGCACAGCGGCCCCGTCTTCGAACCCAGGTCCACGGCCTTGCGCGCGAACGTTTCCGCCTCCGCCCACTTGCCCTGCAGCAGCGCCAGTTCCGCGCGTTCCTGCAGTACCGACGGATCACCGGCCACGATCTGCAACGCCTGGTCCAGGCTGCCGGCCGCGCCGGCCAGATCGTTGGCCTGGCGCTGGCTCAGCGCCGTCTGCCGCAGATCCTCAACCTGCGAGTCGCGCAGTGGCTGCACCGACACTTCCTTGTCATCCGGGCCCGCGGCGGCTTCCACGGCTGCCAGTCGCTGTGCGGGCGTGGTGGTGTCCACCGGCTTGACCACCTGCGGCGCGCTGCTCACGCAGGCCGCCAGGGCCAGGGCGAGGCCACTCAGGAGCAGGGGCTGGAACAGCGAACGGATAGTCATCGGCATCATCGGCTTGGGGGAGGAGTCGCTGCAGCGGGTGCTGCGGCAGGTTCAGCGGCGGGTTCCGGTTTACGGTCAAGGCCGAACCAGCTGCGCCAGCCGCCGCCCTCGCCTTCGGCACCACCCTGCGCGTCCGGCAGGGCGGCCGGTGCACACGGCTCGTAAGCAGGCGCGTAGCCCACCACGAACGGGAATCGCCGCGCGCCCGGGCAGCCTTCATCGGTGCTGTTGGTACCGGTCGCCGCAACCGGTTGCCAGTCCAGGCCCTTGTTGCTGACCTTCAACGGCGCGGTCGGCAGGCGCTGGAAAATACCCGACCACACCCGCATCGCGCCGGTGGCGCCGTACAGACCCGCCTGTTCGTTCTGGTCGTTGCCCATCCAGATCACTGCCAGGTGATCGCCGGTGTAACCGGCATACCAGCTGTCGCGGCCATCGTTGGTGGTGCCGGTCTTGCCCGCCGGCTGCAGGCGGCCCAGGCCATCGGCATTCAAGCGCTGCGCGGTACCACTGGCCACCACCTGCTGCAGGCCGATGCTGATCAGGTTGGCGGCGATGGAGTCACCTTCCTGTGCCGGTGCAGGCGTCTTGTCGTAACGCTTGAGCAGCTTGCCCTGCGGATCAAGGACGCCACGCACCGCGTGCAGCGGCTGGATCTCGCCGCCCGATGCCAGGAACTGGTACAGCTGCGCCATCGCGTACGGGCTCTGGTCAGTCGAGCCGAGGATCACCGCCGGATTCGGCTCGGCCTTGATGCCGGCCAGCACATGGATCAACTGGGTCACCCGCTCCGGGCCAACCTGCATGCCCACGCGTACCGTGGCCTGGTTGTAGGAATGGGCCAGCGCGTCGATCAGGCGCACGGTGCCATGGCTGCGGTTGTCCGCATTGCCGGGGTTCCAGTTGCGGCCGCGGCTGAGCTGCACGGTCACCGGCGAATCGTCGACCCAGCTGGCCAGCGAATAGCGGTCCGGCTGCGCGAGCGCCAGCAAGTACACGAACGGCTTGAGCAGAGAGCCGACCGGGCGCTGCGCCTCGATGGCGCGGTTGAAGCCGACCTCGGACACTTCGCGGCTGCCGATCACCGCCACCACGTCGCCGTTGTGCACGTCGGTCATCACCAGACCGGCCTGCAGCTCGGGGCGACGCTTGCTTTCCAGCGATTTGATGGTGCGCGTGACCGCGCCTTCGGCATAGGCCTGCGCGGAAGGCGACATGCCGCTCATCACGCTCAGGCCGGCGCCCTGCAGGGCGGATTCCGGATAGTCGTGGCCAAGCTGGCGACGCACCAGGTCGACGTAGGCGGGGAAGCGGTTGGCTGCCACTAGGCCCGGGGTCTTGGGCACGCCCAGCGGCGCCTTCAACGCCCGCTGGTACTCGGCATCATCAATCAGGGTCGCCTCGTGCAGTTTGCCCAGCACGAAGTTGCGACGGTCCAGCGCACGCTCGGGATTGCGCCGCGGGTCGTAGTAGGACGGCCCCTTGACCAGGCCGATCAACAGCGCGATCTGCTCGGTTTCCAGCGAGGAGAGATCACGGCCGAACCAGAACTCGGCACCGGAGGACATGCCGTGGATCGCCTGGCTGCCGCGCTGGCCCAGATACACCTGGTTGAGGTAGGCCTCGAAGATGGTGCGCTTGTCATAGCGCGCTTCCATGATCAACGCATACAGCACTTCGTTGAACTTGCGGGTATAGGTCTGTTCCTTGCCGATTCCCAGCAGGCCGCTGCGGGCCAGCTGCTGGGTCAGGGTGGAAGCGCCCTGGCGGCTCTGCCCACCGGAACGGACCGTCACCCAGACCGCGCGCGCGATGCCGGACAGATCGATGCCGTGATGGCGGTTGAAATCCTTGTCCTCGACCGCCTGCAGGCCAGTGACCAACAGGTCCGGGGCCTCGTTCATGCGGATCAGGCGGCGCTCTTCCTGCTTCTGCCCATACAGCGTGGCGATGCGTGCAGGGTCCATGCGGGCCGCCTTCAGCGCCTTGCGGCTGTCGGCGTCGCGCAGCGAAGCAATGCTGCCGCCGGACAGCGACAGCTCGACCCGACGCGCGGCGACCTGGCCGTCGACATCGTTGTAGCCGCGGCTGGAAATGACGAAGCGGCCGCCCTGCACCGTATAGGTTGCCGGTTCCTTGCCCTGGCCATCATCGCGATAGGCCGAGGCGGCCAGTTCGGTCTTCAGGGTCGCCGCATCCATCGCCTTGCCGGGCATCAGCACCAGCGGGCGTGCATAGACGCGCGTCGGGATCTGCCAGCGCAGTTCACCGAAACGTTGCGTCACCTGTTGGTTCAGGTACAGCGTATAGGGGATCAGGAAACCCAATCCCAACGCGACCGCAGCCATGCTCCAGGTGATCAGCCGGCGGCGCCAGAGCGGACCGGTGTCCTGCTGGTCGTCGTCGTCGAAATCGTCGATATCGTCTGAATCGTAGCGTCGGGGCACGGGAATGCGACAATGTAGGGTCTGGCGAGTCTACCCCAGCCGCTGCGGCAGGCGAATTCTCCCGGTCCCCCTGCTTAAGCTGGAGTTGCACCCGGATGGCGATGTCCCTGGCCGAAATCCGCTACCTGATCAATCGCCTGACCGGGCTGGCCCGCCGCAGCCTGGCCAGCCTGCGCACGCGCGGCTGGCGGGCTACCTGGCAGCGGATCCGCGTGCACAGCCAGCGCGCCGTCCCAGCACCGCGCAAACCGTTGTACCTGCCACCGGCACAGCCGTTCGCTCCCTTCACGGTGCCGACCAGCGATACGCCGGACGTCAGCATCGTCATTCCGGTCTACAACCACGTCGACCACACCCTGGCCTGCCTGCGTGCCCTGGCCGCGCACCCGCCGTCGGTGGCCTGCGAGATCCTCGTGGTGGACGACGGCAGCAGCGACGCAACGGTGCAGTGGATGCCGCAGATCAGCGGCCTGCGCTACGAAGTGCGCGAGCGCAACGGTGGCTTCATCGAGGCCTGCAACGACGGCGTGTCGCGCACGCGCGGTCGTTACGTGGTGCTGCTCAACAACGATACGGTGCCGCAACCGGGCTGGCTGGAGGCATTGCTGGACACCTTTGCGACCGTCGCCGATGCCGGCCTGGTCGGCAGCCAGCTGCTGTATCCCGACGGCCGCCTGCAGGAATCGGGCGGGGTGATCTTCGGCGATGGCAGTGGCTGGAGCTACGGCCGCTTCGAAGCGGCCGATGATCCCCGCTTCGCCAGCCTGCGCGACGTCGACTACTGCTCCGGCGCCGCGCTGATGTTGCCACGTGCACTGTGGCAGCAGCTGGGCGGCTTCGACACCCGCTACAAGCCGGCCTACTACGAAGACACCGACCTGGCCTTCCGCGTGCGTGCACAGGGCCTGCGCGTGCTGGTGCAGCCGGCCAGCCGGGTGATCCACGATGAAGGCACCAGCAACGGCACCGATACCGGCAGCGGCGTGAAAGCCTATCAGGTACGCAACCAAGGTGTTTTCGCAGCCAGATGGGCCGCTGAACTGGCCTCCCATCCGAAGGTCGGCGAAGTGCCCTCGCCGGCGCTGCTGCTGCGCGGCCGTCGCCAGGTGCTGATCCTCGACGAGGAAGTGCCGCGCCCGGAACGCGACTCCGGCTCGCTGCGGCAGGTCAACCTGATCCGCCTGCTGCTGCAGGGCGGCGCCCACGTGGTGTTCGTGCCCACCCGGCGCGAACACGGCGGCGTGGCGACCGAAGCCCTGCAGCGGATGGGTGTGGAAGTCTGGTACACGCCCTTCCTGGACGGTGTTGCAGGCTGGCTGCGCAGCCACGGCACCCGCTTCAACGTGGTGATGATGGTGCGCCACCACGTCGCCAACGAATGCCTGCCGCTGCTCAAACGCTATGCACCGCAGGCCCGCACCGTGTTCGACACCGTCGACCTGCACTACCTGCGCGAGCGCCGTGGTGCAGAAGTGGCGGGCGATGCCGGCCTGCTGCGCAACGCCGAACGCACCCGCGCCAGCGAACTGGCAGTGATGGACCAGTGCGACATCACCGTACTGGTCAGCGCCGCCGAGCGCGAACAGCTGCAGGCCGATGCACCCCAGGTGCGGGTGGAGCTGATCTCCAACCTGCATGAAGTTGCCGGCGTGGGCGCGCCGTTCGCGCAGCGCCGCGACCTGGTGTTCGTCGGTGGCTTCCGCCATCCGCCGAACCTGGATGCGATGGAGTGGTTCATCGGCGACGTGTTCCCGCACATCCGCGCAGCGCTGCCGCAGGTGCGCCTGCATTGCATCGGCGCCGGTGCACCGGACACGCTGTTTGCCCTGGCCGCTACCCAGCCGGGTGTGGTGATGCATGGCTTCGTTGAAGACATCGTTCCGTACATGGAAGGTGCCCGCATCGCCATCGCGCCGCTGCGTTTCGGCGCCGGCGTGAAGGGCAAGATCAACCTGAGCATGGCCCATGGCCAGCCCGTGGTCGGCACCACCTGCGCGGTGGAAGGCATGCACCTGCGTGCCGGCCAGGATGTGCTGGTGGCCGACGATGCAGCCGGCTTTGCCGAGGCGGTGGTCCGCCTGTACCAGGACCCTGTGCTGTGGCAGCAGCTGGCCGCCGCTGGCCTGGCCAACGTGGCCGAGCATTTCTCGCTGGATGCCGCATCGGCAACCGTGCAGCGGGTGTTCTTCGACTAGTCGATGTGGCCGCCTGCGTGCCGCAGGCGGTCCTCGAACGCGGCAAGCTCGGCCAGATCCGGCTGCAGCCGCCGCACCTGCTCCACGGCCGAGGCGGCAAATTCCACATCACCGCGTCCCAGCCGTTCGCTGCCGATCGCCAGCCAGCGCTGTGCCAGGCGCGAACGCGCATCGGGCAATCCTGCGGCGGTCGGCGCCAGCGTCTGCCAGGCCTGCAGGCAGGCGCCCGCAGCCTGCACCCGGTTCTGTCGCAGGTTGTCATCGAAGCAGGACCTGCTGGCCGGTAGCAGGCGCGCTGCCGCCGCCTTGACCCGGCTGTCGCGCGGCGCCAATGCCTGCGCTTCGCGCAGCGCATCGAAGGCGCTGTGACCGGGGGGGCTGATCCACTGTCCGGCACGCTCGGCGCGGTCGATCTGGCGCAGCCGATCACGCAGTTGGCGCTCACGCTGGGCCGTGCTGATGCCCGGCTGCTGCAATGACTGACGCGCCTGCCGCGCACGCTGCACGCGCTGTGCCAGCTGCTGCTGTGCCGCCTGCGAGGCGCCCATACCTGCCGCCAGCGCAGCGTCCTTGTCGGCCGCCTCGAACTGGAAGTCATCCGCCCGCTTCTGGCTGCGCGCCAGCAATGCCTGCACGGTCTGCTCGCGCCCACGCAGTGCAGTGGGATCATCGGACGTGACCGCCAGCACGGCCTGGAAACTGTCTGCGGCCGTCTCAAGCTGCTGCCGTTTGAGCGCACGCTGGCCCTGCTGCAGCCGCTGGTCGACGGCCTGGGCCAGCGCTTCCTGGCTGGCAGGAAGCTCGGAATGACCTGCATCGAACTGGCGTGCACGCTGCAGGATCGCAGCCGCCGTGGCCAGTTCGCCGCGCGCGGCCTGTGCGCGCGCCTGCTGCAGCAGGTCGCTCAATGCATCCTCGCGGCCTTCCAGCGCTGGCAGGTTGTCCGGTTGCAGCGCCAGCACACGCTGGAACAACGGCAACGCGCTGCTGTCGCCGTCGTCCAGCCGCCCCGCTGCAAAGGCATTGCGGGCCTGCGCAAGCAAGGCACCGATGCCAGCGCCGGCACGACGACGCGC
>NZ_QAIJ01000276.1:0-8336 GCF_003060985.1 Stenotrophomonas sp. HMWF023 | reverse complement strand
CTGCGCCACCGCATCTGCCTCCGCGCGCGGCACCTGCAGCTCACGCGCCAACGCCAGCGCCTGCGCACTGCCGTCCAGGTCGCCCGCCTGCAGCCGCTCACGCGACTGCTGCAACGCTGCCGCGCCGGTGCGGGCCAGGCCCTGCCGCGCCTGCGGGCGGTCGCCATCCAGGGCCAGCACCGCCTGGTAGCGTTCGCGCGCGCCGCTGCCATCACCCGCAGTCAGGCGCCCGTCGTCCAGCGCGCGATCGCCCTCGGCCAGCAGTTGTTCTATCTGTGGCTCATCCCAGAACCAGTCGGCCAGCGGCTTGCGCACCAGCACCAGCAGCACGAACACGGCTGCAGCAGCCAACAGCGCCCAACGCCACACCCGGCGCGCATGGCGCGCCTGCAGCCACCACCAGCGGCTTTCGCGGCGAACGCGATCGAGCGCCGGATGTGCGGCGCCGTGTGAGCGATGCGGGGGCTCGCGTTCCATGCGTGCAGGGTAGCCGGGGCAGCGTGAAGCTCAGCCCAGACGACGCGCCTCGCTGACGCCAGGCAACGCATCGAGCTTGCCCAGCAGATTCGACAACTGGCCGTAGTCGCTGACCTTCAGCCGCAGGCGCAGATGCGCGCGGCCACTGTTGCGGACGTTGTCGCTGTGAATGTCCAGCACGTAGGCGTCTTCCTGTGCGATCAGGTTGGTGATGTCCTTCAGCAGCCAGCGGCGGTCGACCGCATCGACCACCACGTCCACTTCATAGCCACCGCCGGCTTGGCCCCATTCCACCGGCAGGATCCGCTGCGGGCTGGTCGCGGCCAGTCGCGCCAGTGCGACGCAGTCTGCACGATGCACCGTGACACCCCGGCTACGGGTCAGGTAGCCGACAATCGGTTCGCCTGCCACGGGCTGGCAGCAGCGCGCCAGCTGCACCAGCAGGTTGCCCACGCCCTGTACGGTGAACTTGGACTTGCCCAGGTTCTCGCGGCGCGCGGTCGGCCGCGGCAATGCCGCCGTCGGCACCGGCTGGCTGGCCGCACGCTCGGCTTCCAGCAGCGAACGGCTGACCTGGTTGGGGCCGGTATCGCCGAGGGCGACCTGGATGTACAGGTCATCGACACTGTCGGCATGGAACTTCTTCGCCGCCGCGGCCAGGTCCGAATGCTGCAGGCCCAGCCGTTTCAGTTCGCGCTCCAGCAGCTCGCGCCCTGCCTGCACGTTGCGCGCACGGTCCAGCTTGTGGAACCAGCTGCGCACCTTCTCGCGCGAGCGGTTGCTGGCCAGGAAGCCGTTGGCCGGCATCAGCCAGTCCCGGCGCGGGTCGGCCTCCTTGCCGGTCAGGATCTCGACCCGATCACCGCTGCGCAGCCGGTAGGTCAACGGCACGATGCGGCCGTTGACCTTGGCGCCTCGGCAGCGGTGCCCGACCATGGTGTGCACCTGGTAGGCAAAATCCAGCGGTGTGGCGCCCTGCGGCAGGTCCAGCACCTCGTCCTTCGGGGTCAGCGCATAGACCCGGTCCTCGGTCAGCTCGGCATCGAGCGCCCCGGCCAGTTCATTGCCCTGCCCGTCCTGCGCCTGCTCCAGCAGCTGCCGCATCCAGGTGATCTTGCGATCGAATGACTTCTCCGCGCCCTTGCCGCCTTCCTTGTATTTCCAGTGCGCGGCCACGCCCAGCTCGGCCTGCGCGTGCATGTCGTGGGTCCGGATCTGTACTTCGATGGTGCGCCCTTCCGGGCCGACCACCGCCGTGTGCAGCGAGCGGTAATCGTTGGCCTTGGGCCGTGCGATGTAATCGTCGAACTCGCTCGGCACCGGCGCCCACAGCGCATGCACCACGCCGAGCGCGGCGTAGCAGGCGGCCACGTCGTCGACCATCACCCGTACCGCACGGATGTCATACAGCTGGTCGAAGGCCAGGCGCTTCTTCTGCATCTTCCGCCAGATGCTGTAGATGTGCTTGGGTCGGCCACTGACCTCGGCGTGGATGCCCTGCACGCCCAGTTCGCGCGACAGCACCTTCTTCACGTTCTCGACGTAGCGCTCGCGGGCGATGCGCGTTTCGTCGACCTCGCGCGCGATGCGCCGGTAGGTGTCCGGTTCCAGGTGGCGGAACGCCAGGTCTTCCAGTTCCCATTTCAACTGCCAGATGCCCAGCCGGTTGGCCAGCGGCGCATGGATGTCGCGGGTCAACTGGGCCAGCGCGCGGCGCTGCTCCTCATCAAGCTTGTCGGCCGCGCGCATGCGCGCCAGCTGCCGGGCCAGCAGGATCGGCACCACCCGCAGGTCGCGGATGATGGCCAGCAGCAACCGGCGCAGGCCTTCGCTGTTGCGGCCCGCCTCGCGACCGGCGTGCAGGGCCCACACCGGGTCGGCCGCATCCTGGCCGTCGAGCAGACCGATCACCGCCGCCTTGTGGCTGCCCAACGGCAGTGTGTCGAGGTGGACGCGCAGGCCCGGCAGATCGAACAGCAGGGCCGCCACCACGGCGCCCTCGTCTGCCGAGAGCATCGCCAGCGCGTCCAGGGTATCGCCCAGCACCGACCAGCTGGCACGCATCTGCGGGTCGCAGTCCGGCGATTCCCAATGCCCGCGCAGGGCCTGGCGCAGCGGAGCAGGCAGCACGGCTGCCGAGGGACGGTTCAACAAGGCATCCAGGCCGGGGACGGAAGCGCGGTTCACAGCATCGAGCAGGCAAGACAGAAGCCCCTACACTAGCGCCGCAGCCGTTCAGGAACAATCGCCGCGGCCACCATCGCCGGGAATGTGGACATGCCGCTACACTCGCCGACATCCACGGGAGAGTTCCGCCATGCCTTCGATCACCCTGCCTTTCCGCCCTCGCCTGCTGGCCTGTGCCGCCGTGCTGCTGTCCCTGTCGGCGCCCGCGCTGGCCCAGCGCGTGGTGCAGGGTGACCTGCAGCAGCAGATGTCAGCGGCCGAATTCAAGGCCGCCGGCCTGGACAAACTCAATGCCGCCGAGCTGGCGACGCTGAACCGCTGGCTGCAGGGCAAGGTTGAGGCCGCCACCACCGAGGCCGTCGCTGCGGTGCGCGAAGAAGCGCGCGAGGAAGGCCGCCAGGAAGTGATCGTGAAGAACCGCGGCTTCTTCGACTTCGGCAGCAACGAGCCGATCAGCGGCGTGCTGCAGGGCGAGTTCCGCGGTTTCGGCAAGGGCCGGATCTACGTGCTGGACAATGGCCAGCAGTGGGAACAGACCGATACCACCTCGGTGTCCGGCGTGCGCAAGCAATCGCCGAAGGTCAGCATCAGCCCCGGGGTGATGGGCGTGTGGTACCTGAAGGTCGAAGGCGTGAACACCCAGCCCAAGGTGCGTCGCACCAAGTAACGGCGCCATCGGCCGCTACCGCCGGGACCCGCAGTAGATCCACGCCATGCATGGATGGCATTCCGCTTGACCCCACCGGCGAGCACCCGGCGGGGTCAAGCCAGGGCTTACGAGGCCTGGCGCAGTGCGGTCACCCGCTGCGCCAGTTTCTTCGCCGAAATGCCGGTTCGTGCGCCCAGTTCCTGCGCGAACAACGACACCCTCAGTTCTTCCAGGTCCCAGCGCAGTGCCTGCCACTGCGGCCGCTCGCGCAGGCCCTGCTGCTCGCCCACCTGCAAGGCCTCGAGGAACGGATGCAGTTCGAGCATGCGCGCCTGGTCGCGTGGCGGATCGCGCTTGGCACGTTCGGTGCGCAGGATCATCGCTTTCAGGTAGCGCGGGTACTGCGCCAGGGCGTCAGCCGGCGTGTCGCGCAGGAAGCCGGGATGGATCAGCCCAACCAGCTGCGCTTCCATGTCATCCAGATTGCCGCGCGCCCAGCCCATCAACGGCGCTTCCAGCATCGGCTTCAACTCGGCCACCAGGGCAAGGATCGACTCGGCCAGCTTCAACCGCTGCATGGCTTCGCCGAACAGCGTTTTTGCTGCGTGTTCGCGACGCTGCTCGAATGTCGCCGCATCGCGGATATCGCCCAGGCCGTCGGCCAGCACGGCATTCATCGCTGCATCGACCAGATCGCCACGCAGGCGTTCCTGGGTTTCGATCGAGGCGTACAACAGACCGGTTTTCGCTGCGACCGGCAACTGCTTGCGTGCATGCTTGATCTTCTCGCCCAGGCCGATCTCCAGCAATCGGCGCACGCCGAGCGGGTGTACTTCTTCGGCCTGCTGGCGATCAGCAAAGATACGCAATGCGACGCTGTCACCCTCATCCTTCAGCGCGGGATAGGCCGGCACGCCGGCCTCGCCCGGTACCTGCAGCGGAATCGGCGTGGCCGGGAACGTGCGCAGGCCATCGGCCGCCATCTCGCGCCCGGCACGCGCGGCGAACGCATCGCCGGCCTGGCCGCCGAATTTCGCACGCAGGACATCGAGGTCGCGCGATGTTGCCAGCACCTTGCCCTGCTCGTCGCGCAGGCGCAGGTTCATGTGCAGGTGCGGCTCGATTGAACCGGGCTCGAAATCGGTCGCGGCCACCGTTGCCCCGGTTGCCCGTGACAGGAAGCGCGCCAGCTCACCGGTGATCGCATCGGCGCTGGGTTGTGAGAACGCTTCGTAGAAGGCGCGCGCGAAATCCGGCGCTGGCACGTAGTTGCGCCGCATCGCCTTGGGCAGGCTGCGGATCAACGCGGCCGCCTTGTCGGCAACGAAACCGGGCGCGAGCCATCCCAGCTGCACCGCATCCAATGCATTGAGCAGATGCAGCGGAACGTCCAGGGTCACGCCGTCATCTTCGGCCCCGGGCTCGAAGCGGTAGTGAAGCGGCAGCCGCGCCTGGCCCAGGGCCAGGTACTTCGGGTAGCGCTCCTGCTCGCTGCCTTCGCCCGGCAGCAGATCCACCAGTGACCAGTGCAGTCCCTTGCGCTGCTCCGGCGGCAACGCCTTCCACCACGCATCCAGCCCGGACGCGGAGTGGATCTGCGGCGGCACCCGGTCCAGGTACCAGCGTGCCTGCCAGTCCTCGTCGGCGACGATGCCGGCACGGCGCAGCTTGGCCTCTTCCTCGCGGGCCTGCTCCAGCACCTTCTGGTTGTCAGCCACGAAGCTGGCGCGGGTGTTGATCTCACCGGTCACCAGCGCCTGGCGCACGAAGATGTCGTGCGCTTCGCCGGCATTGATGCGGCCGTAATGCACCGGTTTCTTCGGTGCCAGCACCAGCCCGAACAGACTGATCTGTTCGGAGGCCAGCACCTGGCCCTGCGCACGCGACCAGTGCGGATCGAAGTGCTTGCGCAGCAGCAGGTGCGGCAGTTCGGCGATCACCCAGTCCGGCTCGATCGCCGCCAGGGTCATGCCCCACACCTTCTGCGTATCCAGCAGGTTGGCCGCCAGCAGCCACGGCGGCGGCCGCTTGGACAGCGTCGAGCCGGGGAACGGCAGGAAACGCCGTTGGCGCGGCGCCTGGAAATCGCCCTTCTCGCTGCGATGGCCGATCTGCGTGGGCAGGCCCGCCACCAGCGCCCGATGCAGGGTCTGGTAGGCAGCAGCGCGAACGCGTTCGCTGTAACCACCGCCGTCGGGAACCTGGTCCTTCTGCGCACGCGCGGCGACCGGCGCGGGCGCCGTTTCGGCCTTGCCCTCGCGGGCCAGGCGCGCGGCACGGTGCAGCTGGCCGCGGGTTGCCTTCACCGCAGTGGCATCGTCACGTGCGGCTGGCGGTGCACTGCTGCCAGCCAGCAGCGGCGCCATCGATACCTCATTGGTCTCTTCCTTCCAGCCCAGCTCCTCGCACAGCAGGCGCAGCTGCCGGTGCAGCTCGCGCCATTCACGCATGCGCAGGAAACCGAGGAAATGGCGGCCACACCAGTCGCGCAGCTTGGACTGGGTCAGATCCTCATGGGACTGGCGATAGGCATCCCACAGGCGCAGCACACCGACGAACTCGGAGCGGCCATCAGCGAACTGCGCATGTGCGTTATCAGCCGCGCCACGCGCTTCGGGCGGGCGTTCGCGCGGATCCTGGATACCCAGGAACGAGGCGATCACCAGCATCGGCCGCAGGCAGCCGGCCGCCTGTGCGGCAACCAGCATGCGCGCAAGTTTCACGTCCACCGGCAGGCGTGCCATCTGCTTGCCGATTGCGGTCAGATAGCGCTCGCTGTCGATCGCCCCCAGCTCGGTCAGATGCTGCCAACCGTCAGCGACGGCCCGCTCATCCGGCGCCTCAAGGAACGGGAAGTCCTCGATGCGGCCCAGGCCGAGCTGCAGCATGCGCAGGATCACCCCGGCCAGGCTGGAGCGACGGATTTCCGGATCGGTGAACTCCGGCCGTGCCTGGAAATCGGCCTCGGCATAAAGGCGATAGCAGATGCCCTCGGCCACGCGGCCACAGCGGCCCTTGCGCTGGTTGGCACTGGCCTGCGAGATCGGCTCGATGTGCAGGCGGTCAAGCTTGTTGCGCGGGCTGTAACGTTTGACGCGAGCGAAACCGGGGTCGACCACATAGCGGATGCGCGGCACCGTCAACGAGGTCTCGGCCACGTTGGTGGCCAGCACGATGCGTCGGTTCGGGCCAGGGTTGAACACCCGGTCCTGGTCCTGATTGGACAGCCGTGCGTACAGCGGCAGCACTTCGGTATTGCGGTACTTGCGCCGCTCCAGCGACTGGTGCGCATCGCGGATCTCGCGCTCGCCCGGCAGGAAGATCAACACGTCACCGCGCGAATCCAGGCGGGTGATTTCGTCGATGGCCGAGACGATGGCATCGTTGACCGTGCGCTCGCCCTGCTCTTCGCCCTCGCCTTCCAGCGCGCGATAGCGCACGTCCACCGGATAGGTGCGGCCTTCGACGCTGATCACCGGTGCGTTGTCGAAATGCTGGGCGAAACGCTCGGTGTCGATGGTCGCCGAAGTGACGATCAGCTTCAGGTCCGGGCGTTTGCGCAGCAGCTGCTTGAGATAGCCAAGCAGGAAGTCGATGTTGAGGCTGCGTTCGTGCGCTTCGTCGACGATGATCGTGTCGTAGTTCGACAGCCAGCGGTCGCTGGCGATTTCGGCCAGCAGGATGCCGTCGGTCATGAACTTGATGCGGGTGTCTTCGCCGACCTTGTCGTTGAAGCGCACCTGGTAGCCCACCAGCTGGCCCAGTTCGCTCTGCAGCTCCTGCGCGACACGGCTGGCCACCGCACGTGCGGCGATCCGTCGCGGCTGCGTGCAGCCGATCATGCCGGCCTGGCCACGGCCGGCGGCCAGGCACAGTTTCGGCAGCTGCGTGGTCTTGCCCGAGCCGGTTTCACCGGCGATCACCACCACCTGATGGTCGCGGATGAGCTGGGTGATGGTCTCGGCTTCACGCGCAATCGGCAGCTGAGGGTCCAGAGTAATGGCCGGCTGTTGTTGCGCCCGCGCCTGCCGGCGCTGCACCGAAACCTGCAAGGCCTGCTCGAAACTGGCGGCCAGCGCCGCATCCTGTGGCTTGGCCTGGCAACGCGAGAGCATTCCCAGCAATCGTCCACGGTCGCGGCTCATGGCGCCGTCGATGGCGGCACGCTGTTGGCGCTGGCGGGACTGCGGCATTTTGTCGATAGCGTTCATCAATCGGTTCGTTTAAAACTTTGAATGCGACCAGTCATCAAGACTGATTTATTGTGAAGGCCAACGATTCCACAAGGAGCAACCCCATGGCGAAGACCAAGAGCACGACCAAGCCCAAGACCGGCAAGCAGAAGCTTGCGGCCTCCGCGCCGTCGGCGCCCAACATCGATATCGGGATCACCCAGGGCAACCGCAAGAAGATCGCCGATGGGTTGGCGCGGTTCCAGGCGGATGCGTTCACGCTCTACCTGAAGACCCACAACTTCCATTGGAATGTCACCGGGTCGATGTTCAACTCGCTGCACACCATGTTCGAGACGCAGTACACCGAGCAGTGGGCGGCACTGGACGACGTGGCCGAGCGCATCCGCGCACTGGGCTTCAATGCCCCGGGCTCCTACCGGGAATTTGCTGCGCTGACCTCGATCGTCGAGGAGCCGGGCCTGACCGACAGTGCGGACTGGCGTGAAATGGTACGCCAGTTGGTGGTCGCCAACGAAGCGGTATGCCGTACGGCACGTGAAGTGCTGGATGTGGCCGACGACGCTGACGACGCCCCGACCGAGGATCTGATGACCCAGCGCCTGCAGACCCACGAGAAATACGCCTGGATGCTGCGTTCCCTCCTCCAGTAAGGGTTGAGGGTTCTCGGCAGGGCTGCGCCCTGCACCCGCAGAGGCCCAGGCAACGGCAACTGCCACAGCAACGGCCGAAGCAAAAGCTGGGTTCCTGTGGGTTGGCGGGGCGGTGTCGGATTGCGGGGTGTCCGCGGCATGGATGCCGCGGCCAAGCCTACAGGGACGTACTTGCGG
>NZ_QAIJ01000275.1:3237-11441 GCF_003060985.1 Stenotrophomonas sp. HMWF023 | reverse complement strand
CTCCATGGTACCCGGGCAGCCATCCAGGGGGGGGGGGCGCTACTGCGCGGCGGCGTTGCCAACATGCCTTTTGACACAAGTGCGGGCGCGCCGGGCCGGGTTACCCTCGGGCCCTTGTTTGCCTTACCGGAGTATCGACCTTGACCACCCGCCTTGCCCTTGCCGTGGCCATGACCCTCGGCCTTGCCCTGCCCGCCTATTCGGCCAGCGCCGCCACCCCGGCCGCCGCTGCCAACGCCCAGCAGGCCAATCCGTTCTTCGCCGACAGCCCGCTGCCGCTGCACTTCCCGCAGTTCGACAAGATCAAGGACAGCGACTTCGCCCCGGCCTTCGACGCCGGCATGGCGCAGCAGCTGAAGGAAGTGGAAGCGATCGCCAACACCAAGGCCAAGCCGACCTTCGACAACACCATCATCGCCCTGGAAAAGAGCGGTGACACCCTGGACCGCGCGACCACCGTGTTCTTCAGCCTGGTCGGCGCCGATACCAACGACACCCGCAAGAAGCTGCAGGCCGATTATTCGGCGAAGTTCGCCGCGCACAGCGATGCGATCGCGCTGAACGGCAAGCTGTTCGCACGCATCCAGGCACTGTATGACAGCCGCACCACCCTGGGCCTGGACGCTGAAGGCGTGCGCCTGGTCGAGAAGTACTACGACAACTACGTGCGCGCCGGCGCCAAGCTGTCCGAGGCTGACAAGACCAAGCTGAAGGAAATGAACGCAGAGCTGGCCAACCTGGGCACCAAGTTCAGCCAGAACGTGCAGTCGGAAGTGAACGCTTCGGCGATCACCGTCAACGACGTCAAGGAACTGGAGGGCCTGTCCAAGGAACAGATCGCCGCCGCTGCCGAAGCCGCCAAGGCCCGTGGCCTGGACGGCAAGTACGTGATCACCCTGCTCAACACCACCGGCCAGCCGCCGCTGACCAACCTGGCCAACCGTGCCCTGCGCCAGAAGATCTACGAAGCGTCCACCACCCGCGGCAGCCGCGGCGGTGAGTTCGACAACACCGCGCTGGTCGCGCGCATCATGCAGCTGCGCGCCGACAAGGCCAAGCTGATGGGCTTTGCCAACTTCGCCGCCTACAACCTGACCAACCAGACCGCCAAGACCCCCGAAGCGGTCAACGCGATGCTGGGCAAGCTGGCCCCGGCCGCGGTGGCCAATGCCAAGCGCGAAGCCACCGACCTGCAGGCGATGATCGACCAGGAACAGAAGGCCGCCGGCAAGCCGACCTTCAAGCTGGAACCGTGGGACTGGGCGTTCTACAGCGAGAAGGTGCGCCAGGCCAAGTACAACTTCGACGAGTCGCAGCTGAAGCCGTACTTCGAGATGAAGAACGTGCTGGAAAACGGCGTGTTCTACGCCGCCGGCCAGGAATTCGGCCTGAGCTTCAAGCAGCGCACCGACCTGCCGGTGTACCACGCTGACGTCACCGTCTATGACGTGTTCGATGCCGACGGCAGCCAGCTGGCGATCTTCATCTTCGACCCGTATGCACGTGCCTCCAAGCGTGGCGGTGCATGGATGAACTCGTACGTCTCGCAGTCCAAGCTGACCGGCTTCAAGCCGGTGGTGGCCAACCACCTGAACATCCCCAAGCCGCCGGCCGGCCAGCCGACCCTGCTGACCTGGGATGAAGTGAGCACCACCTTCCACGAATTCGGCCACGCCCTGCACGGCATGTTCTCGAACGTGAAGTACCCGTACTTCTCGGGTACCGCTGTGCCGCGCGACTTCGTCGAGTTCCCCTCGCAGGTCAACGAGATGTGGGCCGACAACCCGGCCATCCTGAAGAACTACGCCAAGCACTACCAGAACGGTTCGGCGATGCCGCAGGCGCTGCTGGACAAGGTGCTGGCCGCGGCCAAGTTCAACCAGGGCTTTGCCACCACCGAGTACCTCGGTGCCGCCATGCTCGACCAGCGCTGGCACCAGATCGGCCCGGACCAGGTGCCGGCCGCCAAGGACGTGATGGCCTTCGAGCGCGCCGCGCTGGAGAAGGACGGCATCTACTACGCGCCGGTTCCGCCGCGCTACAAGACCCCGTACTTCAGCCACATCATGGGCGGCTACTCGGCCGGCTACTACGCCTACATCTGGTCGGAAGTGCTGGACGCCAACACCCAGAAGTGGTTCCGCGACAACGGTGGCCTGAGCCGCAAGAACGGCGACCATTTCCGCGCGACCCTGCTGTCCAAGGGTGGCAGCGTGGATGCGATGCAGCTGTTCCGCGATTTTGCCGGCCACGAGCCGCAGATCGAACCGCTGCTGGAAAAGCGTGGCCTGACCGGCACCGGCAACTGATCGCCGGCACCGTAGCGTGAAATGAAAACCGCCCGGGAGACCGGGCGGTTTTTTTATGCGTCATCCACGCATCGCGTGGATCTACCGCAGGGTTGCGTGATCCCAGTAGATCCACGCCATGCGTGGATGCTCTTCCAGATCACCGCGGCGCTACGTATCCTCCTGGTACGCCCTGCGGCGACAGCACCAGCTGCCACAGCTGCGCATGCCGGCTGCGGAACGTCGCCATCGATCCAGCCAGGTAGAACCGCCACAGGCGACGGAACCTCTCGTCGTAGCGTCGCGCATCCAGTGTCGGCCACGCCGCTTCCACATTGCGTCGCCACGCCTGCAGTGTCAGGTCATAGTCGGTACCGAAGTTGTGCCAGTCCTCCAGCACGAAACGCCCTTCAAACGCGCGGCTGATCTGCGCCGCCGACGGCAGCATCGAATTGGGGAAGATGTAGCGCGCGATCCACGGGTCGGTGCGATGGCGCGAGATGTTGCTGCCAATGGTGTGCAACAGCAGCAGGCCACGCGGCGACAGGCAACATCGCGCCACGTCGAAGAAACTGCGGTAGTTCTTGTCGCCGACGTGCTCGAACATGCCGATCGAAAAGATCGCATCGAACGGCTCGTCCAGTTCGCGATAGTCCTGCAGCCGGATCTCGATCGGCAGGCCAGCGCACAGCTCACGCGCGTAGTCGGCCTGCTCCTGCGAAATGGTGACGCCGACACCACTGACACCATAGCGCTCGGCCGCGAACTTCAGCGCCTCGCCCCAACCGCAACCGATATCCAGCACGCGTTGCCCAGGGCGCAGCCCGAGCTTGCGGCACACCAGATCGAGCTTGGCTTCCTGCGCCGCATCCAGATCGTTGGCGTTGCGCCAGTAGCCACAGCTGTAGACCAGACGCTGGCCGAGCATCGCCTGGTACAGATCATTGCCGAGGTCGTAGTGGCGGCGGCCTACTTCATAGCTGCGCTGCCCGGCCTGCAGGTTGAACAGGCGTGCCTTCAAGGCGTCGGCCACCTCGCGCCAGCCGTGCACCCGCTCGTCCAGGTGTGCCTGCATCAGGTGGAACAGGAACTCATCGAGGACGTTGCCATCCCACCAGCCGTCCATGTAGCTCTCGCCCAGGCCGAGTGAGCCGTGCGCCATGACCCGCGCGAAGAAGCGCGGGTCATGCACCTGGATATCCTGCGGCCGGGTTCCATCGATCTGGACCCCGGCTTCGTGGAGCAGGCCGGTGACCCGCTCCTGCAACCCTGTATCCACGACACCTCCTCGTCTGCGGTTACCCGCGCGCGAACAGCTCCACGTAGTCCTTGGCCACGTGCGGCAACAACACCGAGGCCGGCACATCGGCGGTCTGGGTGCCATCCGAGTATGGACCCACCTGGTAGGGCGGGAACACAAAGCGCAGCGCGGTGATCTGACCCTTGTCGTCGGTCAGCGGCTGGAACTGGCTGAAATTGTCGGCCTGCGGACCGGTGCCGTCGGCGATCATCCGCGAGGCATTGCGTAGCGATTCCTGCAGCTGCGACGGGTCCATGTCCTCGCCACTGAGGCGGGTGGCCACGCGCTCGCGCAGCTGGTCGGCGACGAAATCGCTGATCGCTTTCCAGCCCTTGGCATCGGTCACCAGCTTGTCGGCGCTCAACATCTGCTGCTGCGCCGGCAGCCACACGAAACGTGCAACCAGCGGTTCGCCGTGGGCGCCACCGGTGTAGCGGCTGCCGTCGGCACTGACCACCACCAGCTGCGGCGTCTCCAGCAGCTTCTCGAAGCTCAGCGACAGCTCATAGGGCATGGTCGGCTTGTCGTTGCCCAGCCCGTCCAGCGCCTGCTGCAGATCGCTGCGGGCGGAGGTGGCATAGGCCTGCAGCGCGCGCGCCAGGCCCGGATAACGATCGATGCCCGCCGGGTAACTGATGCCGACCACTTCACGTTCGTTGTTCTCGATCACATCGCGCAGATCCCACGGCGCTTCCGCTGCGGGTGTCTCGGCGGTGCCAGTGGCTTCGGTCGCAGGTGCGGCGTCGGTAGCCGGTGCCACCTCGTTCTCGCGCTGGCAACCGGCCAGCAACAGCACGCCCATAGCGCCGGCCAGCACGCTGGCGTGCAGTGGCCGGTTGTTTCCAATCTTCATCGGGATCCCCTGTTCATGTTCATACATCATCGCCTGCCCTGGCTGAAGCGTGGCCCGCTGGAATCAGCCCACAAGCAGATCGTGATACTCCTCGTGACGCTGCAGGAAGGCCTCGGCATAGGCACATGCCGGCACCACCTTGTACTTCTGCTCCCGGGCGAAACGAAGTGCGACCCGGGTCAGCTCACCGGCAATGCCACGGCCAGCGATCGGCTCGGGCACTTCGGTATGGGTGATGACCATCCGCCTGCGTTTGATCTGGTAGTCCAGCAGTGCCACCTGCCCGCGCACGCGGGCGGTGAACCGGTGGTTGACCTGATCGTGTTCGACCTCGTAAGCCAGACCGGGGGGCGTGACCGAAGCCATGGGACTGTCTCCTGCGGCGACTGCGTGGATGGTGCGCAGACGGGCGCCATGATCGCGTGAAGCCTGAACAGGGACAAGTCTGCGCCTGCTGCGTCAGTTGTTGCCCTCAAGCTGCAGCCCGGCCGGCCGCTAACCCCTCTGCAGGGGTGCGCCAGCCTGGCATGCCCCTTGCGACAGTCGACCAAGCGATCTGCCGTGGAGGCCCGCGATGCACCCCAGCGATTCCCATTCCGATACCGATCACGCCCTGCTGGAGGGCCTGCTGCAACTGGCCGTGGAGGGACAGACTGAAGACCAGGCGTTCCAGAGCATCGGCGAGGAAGTGTTCTCCCGCCTGCTCGATACCTACGGTCAGGAAACCCGGGCCTGACCCGGAGCGGGGCCGCAGCCCCGGGGGTCGGATCCAGTGGATCCGACCCCAGCCACCCTCAGCCGCCGCCGAGGCGGAAGGTCGGGTTGGACAGCTCGCGCAGGAAGTGACTGAAGATGCTCGGCTGCATGGCCAGCATGAAGATCACGCCGAACGCCGCACCGGCCAGGTGCGCGCTGTGGTTGATGCGATCGCCACCGCGCTTGTCCATCCAGATGCTGTAGCCGACGTAGAACGCGGCATAGACGATCGCCGGCGCCGGGATGAAGAACACCAGGATGATCGACCACGGCTTGATCAGGATGAAGGCGAACAGCACCGCCGACACCGCCCCGGACGCACCGAGGCTGAGGTAGTTCGGGTTCTTCTGGTTCTTCAGGTAGCTGGGCAGGATCGAGACCAGCAGCGCACCGACGTAGAACGCCGGATAGACCAGGTAGCTGCCGGTCAGCTGCACCATCACGCTCTCGATGAATCCCCCGAAGAAGAACAGGGTGATCATGTTGAAGATCAGGTGCGACCAGTCGGCGTGGATGAAGCCGTAGGTGATCAGGCGGTCGTACTGGCGGTGGCGATCCACCGCCGGCGGCCACAGGATCAGTCGGTCGGCCAGCTTGCGGTTGTTGAACGCCATCCACGACAGGATGGCGGTGATGGCGATCAACAGCAGATTGACGGGGGTCATGTCAGGCTCAGGCGGTGCGGTAGTTGTCGACCATACGATAGCGTTTCGCATACCAACCGAAGGCCAACGCCGCGACGAAAGCAAAACCGGCGAAGAAGAACATCAGGAATGCCGCCTCACTCAGGCCCGTACTGGCGATCTTGTGGGTGACCGTGTCATTGCGCACGGCCGCATTGGACAGCAGCACCCACAGGTTGCCGATGGTCGTGGTCAGGTTCCAGAAGCTCATCACCACGCCCTTCATGGCCTGCGGTGCCTGGCTGTAGGCGAACTCCAGGCCGGTGGCCGAGACCAGCACTTCACCGAAGGTCAGCAGCGCGTACGGCAGCATCTGCCAGAAGATCGACATCGCGTTGCCACCGTCCATCACCACCTGGATGCCACCCACCACGATCCAGGCCAGGCCGCTGAAGGCGATGCCAACGGTCATGCGGCGCAGCGCGGTCGGCTCGAAGCCGAAACGGCGCAGGGCCGGGTACAGCACCAGGTTGTTGAACGGAATCAGGATCATCACCAGCAGCGGATTCAACGCCTGCATCTGCGAGGCGGTGAACCAGCTCGGCATCTGCATCTGCTGGCCCTGCAGGACCCAGGTCGAGGCCTTCTGGTCGAACAGCGAGAAGAACGGGGTGGTCAGTGCGAAGATCACCAGCACCCGCAGCACCGAGCGCACGCCTTCCACGGCTTCGGCCGGGTGCTGGCCGCGCGCACGGTCCAGCTGCAGCCAGGTGCCACCACCGATGCCTGCCAGGATCGACACCAGCGCCAGGCACAGGCAGATCACGATGCCCAGCGAGCCGACCAGACCGAACGAGGCCACGGCCAGCACCAGCCCGACCACGGCAATGACCAGGCCCGGACGGCCCTGGCCGGCGACGCGCGCGGTCAGCGCGGTACGCACCACGTTGGCGAACGAATGCGGGTCCTTCGGCGGCAGCGGCACCAGCACATAGCGCTTGCGGCCCAGCCAGAACACGAAGGTGGCGATGAACATCAGGATGCCCGGAATGCCGAAGGCCCACTGCGGGCCCCAGTTCTTCAGCACCAGCGGGATCAGCAGCGAGGCGAACAACGAGCCGAAGTTGATGATCCAGTAGAAGGCGTCGAAGACGATCTTGGCCAGGTGCTTGTTGCTCTGGTCGAACTGGTCGCCCATGAACGAGGCCACCAGCGGCTTGATGCCACCGGCACCCAGCGCGATCAGGCCCAGACCGAGGAAGAAGCCCTCACGGCTGCCCTCGAACAACGCAAGGCACAGGTGGCCCATGCAGTAGACCAGGCTGAACCACAGGATGGTGTGGTACTTGCCGAAGAACTTGTCGGCCAGCCAGCCCCCGAGCAGCGGGAAGAAATACACGCCGATCATGAAGCTGTGCATGATGTCCTTGGCTTCACCGGCACGGCCTTCCGCAGTGAGTTCCTGCAGCAGCAGCGAGGTGATCAGGAACTGCACCAGGATGTTGCGCATCCCGTAGAAACTGAACCGCTCGCAGGCCTCATTGCCGATGATGTACGGGATCTGGCGCGGCATCTTTCCCTGGCCGGCGATGGGGGCGACTGCGTCGTGGCTCATCCTGTAAGGCATTCCTGCAAAACGAAAGGCGCAAGAGTACCGGAACCTGTGCGTGCGAAGCACGCTGCAGGGCTGCATGACAGCCGTGCCAAAGCATGGCAGGCATGTGCGGCCCTGCCGGAAGTCACGGAACCTGCACGGCAAAAGCGTAAACTTATCGTTATGCGCCCCCTGCCCTTTGCCCGCATCCTGCCCAGCTGCCTTGCCCTCATGCTGGCCGTGCCTGCGCTGGCCCGGCCACAGGCGCCGCCGGCCACAGGCCTTGCCACAGAGGTGCGGCAATTGACCGTCGCCGCGCTGGAACTGCCCAGCCGTGACGAAGGCCAATGGAAGCAGCGCCGCGAACAGGTGCTGCAGCTGCTGACCGATCTGCAGCCGGATGTGATTTCGGTGCAGCAGGTATTGCAGCAGCAAGGGCGCAACCCGGCCTGCTGGTTGGCCAGCCGGCTGCGCTACAGCTGCGATTTCGTCACGGCCGACCCGCCGAGCCAGCCGGTCCGGCACGGCAACGCGATGCTCAGCCGGCTGCCGGTCAGCGAGGACGGGGTCACCCTGCTGCACCCACCGGGCACCTTCAGTGCCGCCGGCATGATGCGCCTGCGCCTGGGCGACAACGACGTCAACGTCTACATCGCGCGCCTGCGCCCGGATCCCGACGAGGCCAATGCCCGGCAACACCAGACCAGCGACCTGATGACCTGGATCGGCGCAACGGCCGAGGGCATGCCGAGCCTGATCGCCGGAGATTTCTCCGCCAGCACCGTCGAGC
>NZ_QAIJ01000275.1:0-3227 GCF_003060985.1 Stenotrophomonas sp. HMWF023 | reverse complement strand
TCGGCGGCATCCGCCAACAAGCGATCCTGCTGCCCGCCGATGGCGACCTGCCCGGCCTGCGTTTGGGCGTGATGGCAACGCTGCGGCTGCAGGACGTGCCCGCCACCACCGAATGAGCGCGCCGCTGCGCTCGCCGGGCACGGCCAGGCGCTACCCCCGTTTCCGGTAACGCCGGGCCATGCCCGGCGGGTGCGGTCACAGACAAACAAAAAGGCCGGGGTCTCCCCCGGCCTTTCTGCGTTCACGCAGGCACTGCGATCAGGCGATCGCTTCCTGGTAACGACGCTCGACTTCGTTCCAGTCGATGACGTTGAAGAACGCGCCGATGTATTCCGGACGGCGGTTCTGATACTTCAGGTAGTACGCGTGTTCCCACACGTCCAGACCGAGGATCGGAGTGTTGCCTTCCATCAACGGGCTGTCCTGGTTGCCGCTGCTTTCGACCACGACCTTCTTGTCCGGGGTCACGCTCAGCCACGCCCAGCCACTGCCGAAACGGGTCAGTGCGGCCTTGGTGAAGGCATCCTTGAACTTGTCGAAACCGCCCAGGTCCTTGTCGATCGCCTTGGCCACATCACCGACCGGATTGCCGCCAGCGTTCGGGGCCATCACAGTCCAGAACAGCGAGTGGTTGGCGTGACCGCCACCATTGTTGCGCACTGGGCCCTGCAGGTTCTCCGGCAGCGACTTCAGCTTCTTCACCAGCTCTTCGACCGGCAGGTCGGCGTACTCGGTGCCTTCCAGCGCAGCGTTGACGTTGTTGATGTAGGTCTGGTGATGCTTGGTGTGATGGATTTCCATCGTCGCCGCATCGATATGCGGTTCCAGCGCGTCGTAGGCGTAGGGCAGCTTGGGCAGGGTGTAGGCCATGATGCATCTCCTGATAGCGAGGGCACCCGACGGCATCGTCGGGCGGTGCGCGGTGAATGATGGGGACAGACCGCAAGATTACCAAGGGGGATGTAAAGGAAATTGCGTCCTGCAGGTGAGCATGCCGGCAATTGTTACGCAGCGGTGACGCAGCGCGCGCCCTCATGCAGGGTGCAGCGCGCAGGCGCTACAGTGGGCGTACCACCCTCGCCCGCTCCTGCCCATGCGCAACCCCCGGCTGTTGATCACCGCCATCGCCCTGCTGCTGCTCGGCCTGATCGTCAATCATTTCATGCAGCGGCCACCGCCGCCGCAGTTCGCGCCTGACCTGCAGAGCACGCCGGCCGCCAGTGCACCCGCGGTGCGCAACAGCGGCAGCGACAGCGCCCTACCCGCCTTCCTGCCGGCCGAAGCCCGCCAGACCATCGCGCTGATCCAGCGCGGCGGCCCGTTCCCGCATCGCCAGGACGGCAGCACCTTCGGCAACCGCGAACAGCAACTGCCACAGCGTCCGCGCGGTTACTACCGCGAGTACACCGTCGACACGCCTGGCGCAGGCAACCGCGGCGCGCGGCGCATCGTCACCGGTGGCAACCCGCCCGATGCCTGGTACTACACCGATGACCACTACGAATCGTTCCGCAGCTTCACCGTACCGGCCTCCGGAGAACGTCCATGAGCCACGATGATTTCGGCCTCGGCCTGCATGACATCAACAATGCAGGCGTCTACGCGATCGACACCTCGGATATCAGCGCGCTGTCGGCAGCGATGCGCGATGCCGACCTGAAGGTGATCCGGATCGACCTGGATGGGGTGAGCGACAAGCGCACCCTGCTGGCGCGGCTGGCCGCCCAGCTTGATTTTCCTGCCGGCTTCGGCGGCAACTGGGATGCACTGGCCGACAACCTGCGCGACCTGCAATGGTTGCCAGCCAATGGGTATGCGCTGTTCCTGGCCGATGTCGATGCCCTGCGCGCAAGTGCAGGCAAGGAGTTCGACACGCTGCTGGACATTCTTGATGAAGCCAGCCGTGACTGGGTGGGCCGCGACGTCCCGTTCTGGGTATTCCTGTCGCAGAGCGCATGACCTGGTAGAGGCCGACCTTGGTCGGCATGCACGCGTAAGCGCATGGATCATCCACGCATGGCGTGGATCTACCCAGTGCAGCTGGATGCTCAGTAGATCCACGCCATGCGTGGATGCGGCACCCTACCGGCTGCCGTTATCTTCCTGCAGCTCTTTCTTGAACGGGATATCCGGCGGCGGACGCGCCACGGCGGGTTGGTCCTGCATGTTCGGATCGGTGAGGCCACAGCCGCCACCGGCCTGCAGAATCGAGATCACGCAGGAAATCTTCGTGCTGGTGCCCGGCAACGGAATCTCCATCGCCTTGACGCCCTTGCGCACCCATTCGGCAAGCAGCGATTCCTGCGGCACCCAGTACTTATCGAACGAGGTGGGCGTGTAGTCGTACGGCGGTCGCTTCAGCCATTTGCCGGACTCGGCGATGCGTTCCTTGCTCCAGCCGTCGTTGGCCCCACCAGGTGCGCCACGCTCGGCCTTGCCGGCACCGTCCTGGCCGGTCACGCGCACGCTGCCGTCAGCATTGAACAGACCATCGCCCTTGCCGGCGCTGGCCTGCGCGGCGCCCTGATTGGCGCCTTCGCGATTGCGGCTGGAGGCACCCCAGTCGTCACCGCGTGCAGGTGTCGCCCAGTTGCCAGGGGTCGGCGCCGGGCGTGCGCCTGCCTGCGCGGGGGCAGTGCTGGTCGCCGCAGGACGCGCCACACTGGCGCTGTTCTGGGCCGCGCTGCCTGCGGGCGCTGGCGTAGACGTCGGCGCACTGCCTGCCGAGGTCGACGCTGCCGGTAGCGGAGCGGCTGCAACCTCTCGTTCGCGCACCTGCACCTCGCGCCCGGCAGGCGCGCGCACCGTCGGCTCGCGCCCTGCCACAGCGGCCATGCGCACCTGCGGATCGGTCACGGCCTGCACTTCGCGTTCGCGCACCTGCACCTCACGCTGCGGAACGCGCACCTGGATGTCGGTGGTGCGCATCGGCTGCGGCGCCACCGGCGCTTCAACCGTGCTGATTTCGCGCTCCTGCACCTGTACATCGCGCACGCGCGGCGCCTGCACGGCCACCTCGGGCGTGCGCACGGGCGTTGGTGTCGGCGCAGCTTGCACCGGCTGCACGCTGCGCTCGCGCACGGTCGGGACGGTGTCTCGCGGAACGATGCTGACTTCGGTTCGCGGCGGCACCATCGGCGGCACCACGAAATCGCTGGTGGCCTGCGCCACTTCGGTGGCCTGCACCGGTGAGGGCGGTGGTGCGGCCACCGGTGCCGGCTCGACCT
>NZ_QAIJ01000274.1:27668-28335 GCF_003060985.1 Stenotrophomonas sp. HMWF023 | reverse complement strand
CCGCCATCCCACAGAAACCCCGCTTTTGCTTTGGCCGTTGCTCTGGCCGCTGCGGGTGCCGGGCGCCGCCCGGCCGATACCCCTCCCCCGGCCGGGCTGGCAGAATAGGTGTCTCTGCCGTAATCCGAAGCCGACGATGCGCCTCTCCCAGTTCCACCTGCACACCACCAAGGAAACCCCCAGCGACGCCGAGCTGACCAGCCACCGGCTGATGCTGCGCGCGGGCATGATCCGCAAGCTCGCGTCCGGCCTCTACACCTGGTCGCCGCTGGGCCTGCGCGTGCTGCGCAAGGTCGAACGCATCGTCCGCGAGGAAATGGACCGCGCCGGTGCCGTCGAATTCCAGATTCCGACCATCCAGCCGAAGGAACTGTGGGAGCAGACCGGCCGCTGGCAGAAGTTCGGCCCGCAGCTGCTGAAGATCAAGGACCGCAAGGAACAGACCTTCTGCTACAGCCCCACCGCTGAAGAAGCGGCCTGCGATTTCGCGCGCAGCGAACTGTCCAGCTACAAGCAGCTGCCGGTGAACTTCTACCAGATCCAGACCAAGTTCCGCGACGAGATCCGTCCGCGCTTCGGTGTGATGCGTGCGCGCGAGTTCCTGATGAAGGACGCCTACTCGTTCCACCTGCACGACGAAGACCTCGTGCGTGAGTACGAAAACATG
>NZ_QAIJ01000274.1:7591-27656 GCF_003060985.1 Stenotrophomonas sp. HMWF023 | reverse complement strand
TCTGGGCCTGGATTTCCGCATGGTGCAGGCCGATTCCGGTGCGATCGGCGGTGATGCCTCGCAGGAATTCCACGTGATCGCCGATTCCGGTGAAGACGCGCTGGTGTTCTCCACCGGTTCGGACTACGCCGCCAACATGGAAGCGGCCATTGCCGCCGATCCGGCTGCGCGCGCTGCGGCCAGCGAAGCGCTGCGCAAGGTCGAAACTCCGGTCCAGAAGACCTGCGAAGACGTTGCCGCCCTGCTCGGCATCGACCTGCAGCGCACGGTGAAGTCGGTGGCGCTGATCGCCGGTGAAGGCAAGGCACAGCAGTTCGTGCTGGTGCTGGTGCGTGGCGACCACGAGGTCAATGAGATCAAGCTGGGCAAGGTTGCCGGCCTGGACGAGCAGCGTTTTGCCAGCGAAGCAGAGATTGCCGAATACCTCGGCAGCGTGCCGGGTTTCCTCGGTCCGGTCGCAGCGGCCAAGCCGATCCGCGTGGTTGCCGATCGCGAAGTGGCGGCGATGTCCGACTTCGTCGTCGGTGCCAACGAGGCCGGTTTCCACCTGGCCGGCGTCAACTGGGGCCGCGACCTGGCCGAACCGGAAGTGGCCGACATCCGCAACGTGCGTGCCGGTGATCGTGCGCTGGATGGCGGTGAGCTGAAAATCGCCCGCGGCATCGAAGTCGGTCACGTGTTCCAGCTGGGCCGCACTTATGCGAAGGCGCTCGATGCCACCGTGCTGGACGAGAACGGCAAGGCCGCGGTGATGACGATGGGCTGCTACGGCATCGGCATTTCGCGTGTGGTCGCTGCAGCCATCGAGCAGAACCACGATGACGCCGGCATCATCTGGCCCGACGCGATGGCGCCGTGGCAGGTGGTGGTCTGTGTGATCAATCCGAAGGGCGACGCCGGCGTGGCCGATGCCGCTGCAGGTCTGCTGCAGGAGCTGCGCGACGCAGGTCTGGATGCTGCACTGGACGACCGCGGCCTGCGCCCGGGCGCGATGTTTGCCGACATGGAACTGATCGGTATTCCGCACCGGGTGGTGGTCAGCGAGCGCGGCCTGGCCGCAGGGACCTTCGAGTACCGCTCGCGCCGCGCGGCCGAAGCGGAGAGCCTGGACAAGGCCACCCTGCTGCAGCGCCTGCAGGGTTGATCGGAAAAGACCGGGGTATACCCCGGTCTTTTTTTGCCGGATGGCCGCCCCCGGAAAATCGCAGCGGACATAATCCGGTCAAAATGGTCGCAACCGGGCCAGCCAGCCGACAGACGGTGACCACAACTGTTTGTGCTGGGATTAATTCCTCATTACTCTGTCCCGCGACGCCACGGACCGGCTCGTCCCTGTCCCTAAATTAGTTTCTGGAGTAATCGTTGATGAGCATCGACCTGACCGGCCTGTCGGCACGTGAGCTGGGCGCATTGATCCGCACAGCCAAGAAGCAGCAGACCATCGTCGCCAAGCGTCGCCCGATCACCAAGGTACGTGCCCAGCTGAGCAAGCTGGCCAAGACCGAGGGTTACACCATCGAGGAACTGTTCGGTGGTGAACCCGCACCGCGTGCGCGCAAGGTCGCCAAGGCCACCAAGGCCCCGTCCAAGACCGCCGGCCGCAAGCTGGGCAAGGTTGCGCCGAAGTACCGCAACCCGGCCAACCCGAAGGAAACCTGGACCGGTCGCGGCAAGCAGCCGCGCTGGATGGCCGAGCTGACCGCCAAGGGCAGCAAGAAGCCGGAAGATTTCCTGATCAAGAAGGCCTGAGGCCTGATCGGGTTGCAATGAAAAACGCCGGCGAAAGCCGGCGTTTTTTTGGGGTAGCGCCGGGCCATGCCCGGCGAGCGCAGCGGTTGGTTTCCCGATCCGCCGGGCATGGCCCGGCGCTACCGCCCTTGATCACAGCGTCTTGCGCGCCGGCATCAGCAGGTTGCCGAACAGCAGGCCGGCGACCAGCGCCATCACCACGTTCAACACGGTCAGGAACACGCTCTGGCCGGCGCCCACGTCCTGTTGCTGGACCAGGGTCAGCACGCCGCGCAGGCTGGTGCTGCCAGGCACCATCATGATGATGCCCGGCAGGCGGATGATCGCGCCAGGGCGGCCGACCACGCGCCCGAACAGGTTGCCACCGGCGGTCAGCAGCATCGCCGACAGGAAGATGCCGGCCGGCGTACCCCAGGCATGACCACCAAATTTGGAGATCGCGTAACCGGCCACCGAGGCGGCGATCACCCACGGATAGTCGCGGCGGTTGGCCTTGAACAACATGGCGAAGGCGAACGCCGCCGTCAGCAGCGAGCCCCACTCCACCCACGGCCCCTGTGGCCGCGAGGCACGGATCATCGGGTCCAGCCCCAGCACATCGGCCAGGGTCACCGCGATCATCGCGCCGACACTGAGCTTCATGATCGTGGTCAACGCGCCGGCAAAGCGCGCGGTGCCGGACACCCAGTGCTGGCTGGCCAGTTCATTGACCGCATTGGTCAGTGACATGCCAGGCAGCATCACCACCAGCGAGGCGATGATCACCGTGTTGAGATTCAGGGCGCCCACGAACGTGGCGACCACGGTGGCGACCAGGCCGGCCAGCAGCGCCGCCAGCGCTTCGGCCGCTTCACGGCTGGCCGGACGCTTGTCGGTGACCATGCCGAGCAGGCCGATCAGCAGGCCGATGACGCCGGCGGTGGCGATGTCCAGCCACGGCAGCTTCCACATGCCCGCCACGCCGGCCGCACCGAGGGTGAAGGACAGAATGGTGCGCAGCTTGCCGCGCCGGCCCGGGTCCTTGTCCAGCTGGCGCAGCGCGGTGTGACCCTGGGCGATGCTCATGCGGCCGTTGGCCACTTCTTCGGCGATCCCGTCAGCCACGCTGAGCTTGTGCAGGTCGTTCTCGCCGGGCGCCAGCCGGATCACCCGGGTGATGTCGCTGGAGCCGATGGCCTGCGCTGGATCGCTGAAACTGAGGATGATGCCGGTGGGATTCGACCACGGTTCACAATCCAGATCGAGCTGCCGGGCCAATGCAACCACCGCCGCTTCCAGGCGCTGGGCCGTTGTGCCGTAGCTGTGCAGGCGGCCGGCGATCTCGGAAACGAAGGCCACGCGCTGCGCGTAGGTGGCCTGGGGCGTGGGGATCGTGTGAGCGTCTGCGGACATGCGCCGTAGTATTACCTACGTCAGGCTCTGCTGGAGAAATTCATCCTGGTTCGACGCGACGTGCAATTCAGAACGGTTATGCTGCGACCCGAATGGCCCCCATGACCCCGACCCACGCCCCCCAGCTCGAACAGGACGCTCAGGATCCGGGACTGATCCGGCTGTCCGGCCACTGGACCCTTAAGACCGCGCTGGCCGCGGCCGAAGTGCTGCGTGGCGTTCCGGACAAGCTGACCGGCATCGACGCCACCGGCATCGAGCTGCTCGACTCGGCCGGCGTGCTGCAGGTGCTGCGCGTCGCCCATCGCGCCGATCTCGGCGAGCACGCACTGCAGTTCCGCCCGGACCACCAGGCGCTGGTGTGCACCATCGAAGAAGTCGCCGACGACCGTCCGAAGCCGAAGCGTGACTTCGGCGTGCTGGCGGCACTGGAGCGGCTGGGCGTCAGCGTCCATGCCACGGGCCACAACATCAAGGCGCTGTGCAGCTTCCTCGGTGAGAACCTGGTCAAGGCCGCACGCCTGGTCAAGGAACCCCGGCGTTTCCGCCTGACCGCGACCGTCCATCAAATGGAGCAGGTCGGGCTGGACGCAGTACCGCTGGTGGCACTGCTGTCCTACCTGGTCGGCGCGGTGATCGCCTTCCTCGGCTCGACCATCCTGCGCGATTTCGGCGCGGAGATCTTCGTGGTCGAACTGGTGAACATCGCCTTCCTGCGCGAATTCGCCGTGCTGCTGACCGCGATCGTGCTGGCCGGCCGCACCGCAAGTGCCTTCACCGCGCAGATCGGTGCAATGAAGGCACGCGAGGAAATCGATGCGATGCGCACCCTGGGGCTCGACCCCATCGATCTGCTGGTGCTGCCGCGCCTGGTCGCGCTGCTGGTGACGCTGCCGTTGCTGACCTTCATTGCGATGGTCGCCGGCCTTGCTGGCGGTATCACCGTCGGCGCGTTCGATCTGGATATTCCGCCGCAGATGTACATCGCGCGCATGCACGACACGATGGAAGTACGGCACATGCTGGTGGGCCTGTCCAAGGCGCCGGTATTCGCGCTGGTGATCGGCCTGATCGGTTGCCTGGAAGGCCTGAAGGTCGAAGGCACCGCGCAGTCGGTCGGCGAGCGCACCACCTCCAGCGTGGTGCAGACGATCTCGCTGGTGATCATCATCGACGCCTTCGCGGCGTTGTGGTTCATGCACATGGACTGGTGACATGAGCACACATCCGATCCCCGAAGAAGTGCCCATGCAGGACGACGACGGCCACGACCTGGCCATCCGCGTGCGCGGGCTGGTCAACCGCTTTGGCAGCCAGACCGTGCACGAAGGGCTGGACCTGGACGTGCGCCGTGGCGAGATCCTTGGCGTGGTGGGCGGTTCGGGCACCGGCAAATCGGTGCTGATGCGCTCGATCCTGGGCCTGCGTGTGCCGGATGAAGGGCAGATCGAAGTGCTCGGCCGCGACGCGCGTGCCGACGACACCGAGAGCCGCCTGCACATCGAACGCAATACCGGCGTGCTGTTCCAGGACGGCGCCCTGTTCTCGTCGCTGACCGTCGGCGAGAACGTGCAGGTGCCGCTGAAGGAACATCACCGCGAACTGCCCGAGCGCTGGCACTACGAGCTGGCCCTGCTGAAGGTGAAACTGGCTGGACTGCCCGCCGATGCGATCAACAAGCTGCCCTCGCAGCTGTCCGGCGGCATGCGCAAGCGCGCCGGCCTGGCACGTGCGCTGGCGCTGGATCCACCGCTGCTGTTCCTGGACGAACCCACCGCCGGGCTGGACCCGATCGGTGCGGCCGCGTTCGACCGCCTGATCAAGACCCTGCAGGAAGCGCTGGGGCTGACCGTGTTCCTGATCACCCACGACCTGGACACGCTGTATGCCATCTGCGACCGGGTGGCGGTCATCGCCGACCGCAAGGTGGTGGCCAATGCGCCGCTGCCGGAAATCGAGAGACTGGATCATCCGTGGATCCAGGAATACTTCCACGGACCCCGCGCGCGCGCCGCGCGTGGCGAACAGATCGAGAGTGCCTGAGCCATGGAAACAAAAGCCAACTACGTGCTGATCGGCGCGTTCACCCTGATCACCGGCCTGGCCCTGCTGGCCTTCGGCCTGTGGGCCGCCAAGTACTCCTCCGACCGTACCTGGCAAGAATACCGGGTGGTGTTCCGCGAGGCAGTGACCGGCCTGTCGGTCGGCAGCCCGGTGCAGTACAACGGCATCGCGGTGGGCTCGATCACCGAACTGAACCTGGTGCCGGACGATCCGCGCCAGGTGGTCGCACGCATCCGCCTGAACTCGACCACGCCGGTCAAGACCGATACCCGCGCCAAGCTGGCGATCACCAGCCTGACCGGTCCGTCGATCATCCAGCTCAGCGGCGGCACGCCGCAGTCACCGGCGCTGACCACGGTCAACAAGGACCCGGCACCGATCATCCCGACCACGCCGTCGGCGCTGCAGAACATCACCGACGTGGCCAACCGCATCGTCGAGCGCATGGACCAGATCCTCAGCGACCGCAACGTCGCCTCGATCAACGCCACCCTGGCCAACTTGGAAACGATCAGTGGTGGCCTGGCCGACCGTGACCAGGGCACGCAGTCGCTGCTGCTCAGCGCGCGTGATGCTGCGCGCAGCCTGGACACCACCCTGAAGACCACCAACGGCACCATCGAGCGCCTGGACAAGAACCTGGTGCAGCAGTTGCCGGGCATCATCGACAAGCTCGACGCCACCCTGGCCAAGCTTGATTCGGCCGCCGGCAATGCCGATTCGATCCTTGGCGAGAACCGCGCGGCCATCAACAGCTTCGCCAATGACGGCCTGGGTCAGCTCGGCCCGACGCTGGGTGAACTGCGTGGCCTGATCCGCGACCTGCGCCGGGTCAGCGACCGTCTCGAGAACAACCCCGCACGCTACCTGCTCGGCCGCGACGCCCCGAAGGAGTTCGAACCCAAATGAGCCCGACCACCCTTCCGCGCCTGTTGCTGGCAGCGTCGCTGGCCACCCTGCTGGGTGGCTGCTCGATCCTCGGCAGCGGCGACAAGAATCCCGTCACCCTGTATTCGCCGGCCGTGCAGGTCAAGGTCGACCCCAGCTGGCCGCAGGCCGACTGGCAACTGGTGCTGGCCAAGCCCAGCGCCGCGCGCATGGTCGACAGCCCGCGCATCAACGTGCGGCCGACGCCGTCGGAGCTGGAGATCTACAAGGGCGCCAGCTGGGCACAGCCGGCCACCGACATGATCGAGGACACCCTGCTGCGCGGCTTCGAGGATTCCGGCCGCATCCACGGCGTGGCCCGCGTCGCCGCCGGCATCCGCGCCGACTACAAGCTGTCCACCGACATCCGTCGCTTCGAATCGGACTACCAGGGCCAGGCAACGCCGACGGTCGTCATCGAGATCAACGCCAAGCTGATCGACGTGACCAGCCAGCGGGTGGTCGCCGACCGTACCTTCCGTCAGCTGCAGCCGGTGGGCAGCACCGATGTGTCGGCAGTGGCGGCCGCCTTCGAGCGTGGCCTGCAGCAGGTGGCACAGGACGTAGTGGGCTGGACGCTGAGCAGCGGGCAGAACGACAAGCAGGCGCTGAAGCGCTGATTGACCACAGCTGCACTCGCCGGGCATGGCCCGGCGGCAGCCCTCAGCGCGGCGTGATCCAGCGGAACGTCAGGTTGATGCGTTCACCCTGCACCCGCGCCATCTTCGGCAGCGCATGCTGGTAGTGGCGCTGGGTAGCGCCGCCCATCAGCAGCAGGTCGCCATGACCGAGCAGGAATTCCGCCTTGCGCGTGGTGTCATCGCGGCGGCGCAGCAGGAACCGTCGCGCCGCCCCGAGACTCAACGACGCGATGAGCGGCGCCGGCCCCAGCTCGGGCTCGTCGTCGCTGTGCCAGCCCATGTAGTCAGTGCCGCCGCGATAGCGGTTGAGCAGCACGCTGTTGAATCGACCGACGCCCTGTCCCTGCAGCCGATCGCGCAGCGATGACAACAGGGGCGGCCACGGATGGGGCACGAACTCGGCACCCGAATAGCGGTAGCGCGCCTGCGGATCACCGATCCAGCAACTGAGCCGTGGTGAATCAACCCAGTTGCCGAACATGCGGATGCGGTGAATCTCCCAAGGAACCGCTTCGCACAGCGCCTGCAACAGCGTGTCTGCGTCCCCCGCTGGCAACCAGCCCGGCAGATGGCGGACGTCAGCATCAGGCAGGTCGTGGGGAAACAGCATGGGAGATTCAGGGAGAGGGGGCAGCGACGTGCCGCCCCGTGGATGCTCAGCGGCGCTTGAACGCGACGCCGGTCTTTTCCTTCAACTCATCCTCGCCCACACCCGCGGCAGTCTCCACCAGCACCAGACCGTCATCGCTCACATCGAATACCGCCAGGTCGGTGATGATGCGATCGACCACGCCCACGCCGGTCAACGGCAGCGTGCACTCGGACAGGATCTTGTGTTCGCCGTTCTTGGCGGTGTGCTCCATCAGCACCACCACCCGCTGTACGCCAGCCACCAGGTCCATCGCACCGCCCATGCCCTTGACCATCTTGCCGGGCACCATCCAATTGGCCAGGTCACCCTTGTCGGTGACCTGCATCGCGCCCAGGATTGCCAGATTGACGTGGCCACCGCGGATCATCGCGAAGCTGTCATGGCTGCCGAAATAGCTGGCACCGGCGCGCGCGGTCACGGTCTGCTTGCCGGCATTGATCAGGTCGGCATCCACTTCGCTTTCAGTCGGGAACGGGCCGATACCCAGCAGGCCGTTTTCCGATTGCAGCCACACGTCCACGCCGTCGGGAATGTGGTTGGCCACCAGCGTCGGCAGGCCGATGCCCAGGTTCACGTAGGCACCATCGGTCAGTTCACGGGCAGCGCGCGCCGCCATCTCGTCGCGGGTCCATGCCATGTCAGTTGCCCTCCGCACGGATGGTGCGCTGTTCGATACGTTTTTCGGGAGTGGGGTTGTGCACGATGCGGTGCACGTAGATGCCCGGCAGGTGTACCTGGTCCGGGTCGATGCTGCCCACCGGCACCACCTCCTCCACTTCCACGATGCAGACCTTGCCAGCCATCGCACAGGCCGGATTGAAGTTGCGCGCGGTCTTGCGGAACACCAGGTTGCCGGCCTCGTCGGCTTTCCAGGCCTTTACCAGCGCCACGTCGGCGCGCAGCGCGGTTTCCATCACGTAGTGCTTGCCATCGAACTCACGGGTTTCCTTGCCTTCGGCCACCACCGTGCCGTAGCCGGTAGCGGTGAAGAAGGCCGGGATACCCGCACCACCGGCGCGCAGGCGTTCGGCCAGGGTGCCCTGCGGATTGAATTCCAGCTCCAGCTCGCCGGCCAGGAACTGCCGTTCGAACTCCTTGTTCTCGCCCACGTAGGACGAAATCATCTTCTTGATCTGCCGGGTTTCCAGCAGCTGGCCCAGGCCGAAGCCATCCACGCCGGCGTTGTTCGAGATCACGGTCAGGCCCTTGGCGCCACTGTCGCGCAAGGCGGCGATCAGTGCTTCAGGAATACCGCACAGGCCGAAGCCACCCACGGCCAGAACCTGGCCATCAGCGACCACGCCCTGCAGGGCATCCGCCGCAGAGGCGAAACGCTTGCTGCGCGTGCCGCTGGAAGTCGATTGCTGCATCTCTACTGCCCTACCCGGTGAGAATGCCGCCATTCTAGCGGTACACCCGTTGCCGGCTGGGATGCGCCGCAGCATGAACCAGCATGCCGGGCCTTCAATCCGTAGAATGTCCGCTTCCCCGCTTGCGGTGCCCTTGGCAACGCGTGCTGCAGATGGAGAGGACAGGACGACGCATGGCCGTAGTATTCACCGGAGGGGAACTGTCCCGCTGGCTGGATGCCGGGACACTGGGCAAGGGCAACCACCTCGTTTCGGCAGTGCGTGAACTGCGCTACCAGTCACCGCTGCTGACCGCCCAGCTCGAGGGCTGGCAGGTGTCGATCGACCTGGATGCCAGCGCCCGCACACCGCACAGCCCCCTGCAGAGTCGCTGCACCTGTCCGGTTGGCGGGCAGTGCGAGCATGTTGCCGCCGTGCTGCTGGCCGCGCTGGAAACCTCCCTGCAGGGCGCGCCGGGCCTGCTGCGTCCGGCCTCCAGGCCAACGCTGCCCACCCTGCAGACCCAGGCGATGACGCCGATCCTCCATCTGCACAGCATGGAGTACCGTCCCGCCTGGCTCACCGAACGCGATGCCTCGCAGTGGCTCGACGTCGCCACCGTCGCTTTCGAATACGGCGAACACGTGCGTTTTCTCGACGACCCGTCGCTGTTCGTGCATGGCGCCGAGGGCCAGCTCTACCTGCTGCCGCGTGACCTGGCCGGGGAGGCACGGCGCGAAGCTGAACTGAACAGCGTCCAGCTGCACCGCGAGCGGCAACCGCGCATCGTGCTGGATGGCGGTGGTCCGTTGTTCGAGCTGCGCAGTTTCGACTGGACCCGCTTCCTGCTGGAGGATGTGCTGCGGCTGGAAGCGCTGGGCTGGAAGATCGAGACTGACGATGCCTTCCGCCATCGCATCACCCGGGTGGAGGAGATCGACCTGGATGTGCGGTCGATGCCCACCGACAGCACTGCATTCGACCTGGCCCTGACCATTGACGTCGATGGCCGCAGCGTTGCGCTGGTTCCGCTGTTGCAGGGCGTACTGCAGTCCGATCCGCGCTGGCTGCGCGGCCAGCTGGACGCGATCGGCGATGACGAGAACGTACTTCTGACGACGGCCGGCAATGAACGCCTGGCCCTGCGCGCAGGCCGCCTGAAACCGGTGATCGCGCTGCTGGCGGATCTGTTCGGCGACCACGGGCAACCGTTGCGCCTGCAGGCGCACGATCGCGGACGCCTGCAGGCACTGCAGGACGCCGCGCAGCTGCGACTGCACAGCAGCAACGATACCCGCGCACGCGTGCAGCGCCTGCTGGACGCACCGGCGATGACCGCTGTCCCGGCGCCCCAGGGCTTGCGCGCGACGCTGCGCAGCTACCAGCTTGAAGGCCTGTCCTGGCTGCAGTACCTGCGCCAGCAGGGTCTGGGCGGCGTGCTGGCCGATGACATGGGCCTGGGCAAGACACTGCAGACGCTGGCCCATCTCCTGGTTGAAAAGCAGAGCGGCCGCCTGGACAAACCGGCACTGGTGGTCATGCCGACGTCACTGCTGCACAACTGGCAGAGTGAAGCTGCGCGCTTCACCCCGGATCTGCGCGTACTGGCCCTGCACGGACCCGCACGTGACACGCAGTTCGGCGCCATTGCCGCACATGATCTGATACTGACCACCTACCCCCTGCTCTGGCGCGACGAACAGGCGCTGCAGGCGCATTCCTATCACCTGCTGATCCTGGACGAGGCGCAGCAGGTGAAAAACCCCAGATCGCGTGCAGCGACCACGCTGCGCACGCTGCAGGCCCGGCATAGGCTGTGCCTGACCGGCACCCCGCTGGAAAACCATCTGGGCGAGCTGTGGACGCAGTTCGACTTCCTGCTGCCCGGGCTGCTCGGCAGCGAAAAGCAGTTCAACCAGCACTGGCGCCACCCCATCGAGCGCGGCAGCGACCGCCGGCGCGCACAGCTGCTGGCCCAGCGCATGCGTCCTTTCATCCTGCGCCGACGCAAGGACCAGGTCGCCTCCGAACTTCCGCCGAAGACGGTCATCACCCGCACCGTGGCGATGGAAGGCGGCCAGCGCGAACTGTACGAAACCGTGCGCGCGGCAATGGAGAAACAGGTACGCGAAGCAATCAACGGCAGCGGGCTGGCACGCAACCACATCGTGGTGCTGGACGCGTTGCTGAAGCTGCGCCAGGTCTGCTGCGATCCGCGTCTGCTGCCGGGCCATACACCCGCGCGCACTGCAGGCTCGGCCAAACTGGACCTGCTGCGCGAGATGCTGCCGTCCATGGTCGAAGAAGGACGCCGCATCCTGCTGTTCTCGCAGTTCACCGGCATGCTGGCCCTGATTGCGCAGGCATTGGATGCACTGGGTCTGGCCTACGTGACCCTGACCGGCGACACCCAGAACCGGGTAACACCGGTGCAGCGCTTCATCGACGGCGAGGTTCCCGTGTTCCTCATCAGCCTGAAGGCCGGCGGCGTGGGCTTGAATCTGACCGCCGCCGACACTGTCATCCACTTCGATCCGTGGTGGAACCCGGCCGCCGAGAACCAGGCCAGTGACCGTGCCCATCGCATCGGCCAGCAACAGCCTGTATTCGTCTACAAGCTGATCGCCGCGGGCAGCGTCGAAGAACGCATCGCCGACCTGCAGCAGCGCAAGGCCGAGCTGGCCGAGGCGATCCTCGAGGGTGCCGGAGGCTCAGGTCCACGCTTCGATGCAGCAGACCTGGAGGCGCTGCTGGCGCCGCTGCCGGGTGCACCGGGCAGACGCCCTGGCAGGGCCAGCAGGCGGCCGGCGCAGGCCTGACAGGGAACGTCAGTCATGTGGCGTTGCCTGATGGAAACGATTCCCATACAGGCCGGGCGCTACAATGAAAAGCTGAGCTCACCAAAGGATCTGATCGATGCCCCTGCCCGCCTTCAAGGCCTATGACATCCGTGGCCGCGTGCCGGAAGAACTGAACGAAGACCTGGCCCGCCGCATAGGCGTGGCCCTGGCCGCGCAGCTCGCGCCCGGCCCGGTGGTCCTTGGCCATGACGTGCGCCTGACCAGCCCGGCGCTGCAGGATGCGCTGGCATCGGGCCTGCGCGGCACCGGCCGCGAAGTGATCGACATCGGCCTGTGCGGTACCGAAGAGGTGTATTTCCAGACCGATCACCTGGGTGCAGCTGGCGGTGTAATGGTCACCGCCAGCCACAACCCGATGGACTACAACGGGATGAAGCTGGTCAAGGAGAACGCGCGCCCGATCAGCTCGGACACCGGCCTGTTCGCGATCTCCGATGCGGTTGCCGCCGATACCGCGCCCGCCGCCCCGGCCAAGGCTGGGCAGACCGCCGAGCACGACAAGAGCGCCTACATCCAGCATCTGCTGTCCTATGTCGATGTCAGCAAACTGAAGCCGCTGAAGCTGGTGGTGAACGCCGGCAACGGCGGCGCCGGCGCCATCGTCGACCTGCTGGCACCGCACCTGCCGTTCGAGTTCATCCGCATCTGCCACGAACCCGATGGCAACTTCCCCAACGGCATCCCCAATCCGCTGCTGCAGGAGAACCGCGCCGCGACCGCTGAGGCGGTTCGCGAGCACGGCGCCGACTTCGGTATTGCCTGGGACGGCGACTTCGACCGTTGCTTCTTCTTCGATCACAGCGGGCGCTTCATCGAGGGCTATTACCTGGTCGGCCTGCTGGCCAAGGCGGCTCTGGACCGCAACCCGGGCGGCAAGATCGTGCATGACCCACGGCTGGTCTGGAATACCGTGGAAATGGTCGAGCAGGCTGGCGGCGTGCCGGTGCTGTGCAAGAGCGGCCACGCTTTCATCAAGGAGAAGATGCGCGCAGAGGATGCGGTGTACGGCGGCGAAATGAGCGCCCATCACTACTTCCGCGAATTCGCCTATGCCGACTCGGGCATGATCCCCTGGCTGCTGATCGCCCAGCTGATTTCCGAAAGCGGCCGCTCGCTGGCCGACTGGGTGGAGGACCGCATGGCCGCTTACCCGTGCAGTGGCGAGATCAACTTCAAGGTCAGCGATGCGAAGGCGTCCGTGGCCCGCGTGATGGAACACTTCGCCGCGCAGTCGCCGGCACTGGACCACACCGATGGCATCAGCGCCGACTTCGGCGACTGGCGTTTCAACCTGCGCAGCTCCAATACCGAGCCATTGCTGCGCCTGAATGTCGAATCGCGTGGGGATGCGGCGCTGATGCAGGCCCGCACCGACGAGATTTCCGCCCTCCTCAAGCAGTAACCTGGGACAACCATGAGCAACATCCAGCCTGTCATTCTGTCCGGCGGTTCCGGTACCCGCCTGTGGCCCCTCTCACGCGAGGCCTATCCCAAGCAGTTCCTGCCCCTGGCCGGTGAACTGACCATGCTGCAGGCCACCTGGCAGCGCGTGGCCCCGATCGCCAGCCGCGGGCCGCTGGTCGTTGCCAACGAAGAGCACCGTTTTGTTGCTGCCGAACAACTGCAGCAGGTCGGTGCCGAACCAGCCGCGATCATCCTCGAGCCGGTCGGCCGCAACACCGCTCCGGCGATTGCCGTGGCGGCGCTGGAAGCCACCCGCGATGGTGCCGATGCGCTGTTGCTGGTGCTGCCCTCCGATCATGTGATCACCGATGAAGCTGCGTTCCGCACTGCGGTCCAGGCCGCCTCCATCGCCGCTGAAGCCGACAAGCTGGTCACCTTCGGCATCGTGCCGACCGGCCCGGAAACAGGCTACGGTTACATCAAGGCCGCCGACGGCCACGGCGTGCGTGCGGTCGAACGCTTCGTCGAGAAGCCCGACCTGGACACCGCCACCGGCTACGTGACCAGCGGCCAGTACTACTGGAACAGCGGGATGTTCCTGTTCAAGGCCTCGCGTTACCTGCAGGAGTTGGAACGCCTGCAGCCGGCCATGTTGTCGGCCTGCCGCGACGCATGGCAGAGCGCACGCCGCGATGCCGATTTCACCCGGCTGGACAAGGACGCGTTCACTGCCGTGCCGTCCGATTCGATCGATTACGCGGTCATGGAAAAGACCGCTGATGCGGTGGTGGTGCCACTGGATGCCGGCTGGAACGATGTCGGCTCGTGGACCGCACTGCGTGATGTGTCGCAGCAGGACGGCGATGGCAATGCGCACCAGGGCGATGTGATCGCCATCGACTGCCGCAACACGTATGCCTACGGCGAGCGCCTGGTGGCGATGGTCGGGCTCGACGATGTCATCGTGGTCGAGACCGACGATGCGGTGCTGGTCGGCAAGGCCGACCGCATGCAGGAGGTCAAGACGGTGGTGGCAAAGTTGAAGGCCGACGGCCGCAGCGAAGCAACCTGGCACCGCAAGGTCTACCGCCCGTGGGGGGCGTACGACTCGATCGACAACGGCGAGCGTTTCCAGGTCAAGCGGATCACCGTCAAGCCGGGTGGTACGTTGAGCCTGCAGATGCATCATCACCGTGCCGAGCACTGGATCGTGGTCAGTGGCACGGCTGAGGTCACCCGTGGCGATGAAGTGATCCTGCTGAGCGAGAACCAGAGCACCTACATCCCGCTGGGCGTGACCCACCGCCTGCGCAACCCGGGCAAGCTGCCGCTGGAACTGATCGAAGTGCAGTCGGGCAGCTACCTCGGCGAGGATGACATCGTGCGCTTCGAGGATACATACGGGCGCAGTTGACCCGTCGCACTGCGGTGAGTGCCGACCGTTGGTCGGCACGCAGTGGATGCAAGCGACCACCAACGGTGGTCGCCTACCGGGTCAGGCAATCTCGGCCATGACCCGCTTCAACCCATCCTGCCACGCCGGCAAGCTGATGCCGAAATCCTGCTGCAATCTGCGGTTGTCCAGCACCGACCACGCCGGGCGCTTGGCCGGGGTGGGATATTCGGAACTGGGAATCGCCTCGACCGCAGGCACTTTGGCCAGCACGCCCGTGGCCAGAGCTTCGGCGAAGATCGCCTCGGCAAATCCATGCCAGCTGGTCTGGCCACTGGCAGTCAGATGCCAGGTACCCGAAAGCTGACCCGGATGCTGCAGCGCCAATGCAGTGACATCGGCAATCAGCGCAGCCGGCGTCGGCGTACCGATCTGGTCGGCCACCACGCGCAGCTGCTCCCGCTCGGCGCCCACCCGCAGCATCGTGCGCAGGAAGTTCGCGCCGTGCGAGGCATACACCCACGCGGTGCGGAAGATCAGGTGGCGACCACCGGCAGCGCGCACGGCATCTTCACCGTCACGCTTGCTGGTGCCGTACACGCCCAACGGCGCGGTCGGCTCGTCTTCGCGGTAAGGCGCACTGCCCTGGCCATCGAACACGTAGTCGGTGGAGTAATGCACGAAAGGCACGCCATGCGCCGCACACCAGCGCGCGATCACGCCGGGAGCCTGCGCGTTGGCCGCGAACGCGGCCTCCGCATCCTGCTCAGCGCGATCCACGGCGGTGTAGGCCGCAGCGTTCACGACCAGCGACGGCTGCAGCCGGTCCAGCAGGGCCGGCAAGCTGTCGGGTTGGCCGAAATCAGCCATTTCGCAAGCGCTGCCGTCGGGCAACGTGCCGCTGCGAGTGGTCGCGACCACCGTACCCAGCGGAGCGAGCGAGCGCAGCAGCTCCTGGCCGACCTGGCCGTTGCCACCGAATACCAGCACCGTCATGCGGTGTAGACCGGCAAACGATCTTCGGCGATGTCCTTCAGGAAAGGCGCATTCTCGTCCTTGGCCGACAACGTCGGTGCACTGACCGGCCAGTCCACGGCGATGTCCGCATCGTTCCAGCGCACGCCGGCATCGAAGTCCTTCAGATACACCTCGGTGCACAGATAGCTGAACACCGCGCGCTCACTGAGCACGGCGAAGCCATGTGCGAACCCTTCCGGAATCCAGAACTGCTTCTTGTTCTCCCCGCTCAGCACCACCGCTTCCCACTGGCCGAAGGTCGGCGAGCCGCGACGGATGTCGACGGCCACGTCGTAGACCTCGCCTTCGAGCACGCTGACCAGCTTGCCCTGCGGCCGCGGCCACTGGTAATGCAGGCCACGCAGCACGCCCTGTGCCGAGGTGGAGACGTTGCTCTGCACGAACTTCGTCGGCAGACCGTGCTGACCGAAACGCTCGGCGTTCCAGGTCTCAAAGAAGAAGCCGCGCTCGTCGCCGAACACCGCCGGCTCGATCACCACGCAGCCGGGCAGCTTGGTTTCAATGATTTTCACGGAACAACTCCTCGTACCGCCAGCGTGTGCAGGTATTGGCCGTAGCCGTTCTTGATCAGCGGCGCCGCCAGTGCTTCCAGCTGCTCGGCACTGATCCAGCCCTGGCCGAACGCGATTTCTTCCGGGCAGCACACCTGCAGGCCCTGGCGGGTCTGGATGGTCTCGATGAAGTTGGACGCTTCCAGCAGCGACTGGTGGGTGCCGGTGTCCAACCACGCATAACCGCGGCCCAGTGCTTCCAGGTGCAGGTTGCCCTCACGCAGGTAGCGCTGGTTGAGATCGGTGATTTCCAGCTCGCCACGCGGCGAGGGCTTCAGTTCCGCCGCATGGTGGCTGGCATTGCCGTCGTAGAAGTACAGGCCGGTCACGGCGTAGTTTGAGCGCGGCTTCTCCGGCTTTTCAACCAGATCGATGACCTTGCCGGCCTTGTCGAATTCGGCCACGCCGTAGCGTTCCGGATCGTTGACCCAGTAGCCGAATACGGTGGCGCCGGTGTCGCGCTGGTCAGCGTTGCGCAGCACTTCGCGCAGGCCATGCCCGTGGAAGATGTTGTCGCCCAGCACCAGGCAGCTCGGCTTGCCGTCGACGAAGTCGCGGCCGATCAGGTAGGCCTGCGCCAGCCCGTCCGGGCTCGGCTGCACGGCGTACTGGATGTCCATGCCCCACTGCGAGCCATCGCCCAGCAGCTGCTGGAACAGGACCTGCTCGTGCGGGGTGTTGATGATCAGCACTTCACGGATACCCGCCAGCATCAGCACGCTGAGCGGGTAGTAGATCATCGGCTTGTCATAGACCGGCAGCAGCTGCTTGCTGACGCCTTTGGTGATCGGGTACAGGCGCGTGCCCGAGCCGCCCGCCAGGATGATGCCCTTACGTTGAGTCATGCGGTAGTCCTCTGTCCGTAGATGGCCGCCACTCAGGCGGCGGTACCGATGCGTTGCAGGCGGTAGCTGCCGTCAAGCACACCGTTCACCCATTCCTGGTTGTCCAGGTACCAGTCGACAGTGAAGCCGATGCCCTGGTCGAAGGTATACTTCGGCTCCCAGCCCAGCTGGTCCTTCAACTTGCTGGCATCGATCGCGTAGCGGCGGTCATGGCCCGGACGGTCGGCGACATAGGTGATCTGGCTGCTGCGCGGCTGGCCATCCTCACGCGGGCGGCGGGCATCGAGCAGCGCGCAGATCGCGTGCACGACTTCGATGTTCTCCTTCTCCGAGTTGCCGCCCACGTTGTAGGTCTCGCCGACCTGGCCCTTGGCCAGCACGGTGCGGATCGCCTCGCAGTGGTCGGACACGAACAGCCAGTCGCGCACCTGCTTGCCGTCGCCGTACACCGGCAGCGGCTCGCCTGCCAGCGCCTTGGCGATCACCAGCGGGATCAGCTTCTCGGGGAAGTGGTACGGGCCATAGTTGTTGGAGCAGTTGGTGGTCAGCACCGGCAACCCGTAGGTGTGGTGGAACGCACGCACCAGATGGTCCGAAGCGGCCTTGGACGCCGAATACGGGGAATTGGGCGCAAACGGCGTGGTCTCGCTGAACTTGCCGGTCTCTCCCAGCGTGCCGTACACCTCGTCGGTGGACACGTGCAGGAAACGGAACGCGGCGCCCTTGTCGGCCGCCAGCGCCTTCCAGTAGTCGCGCACCGATTCGAGCAGGGCAAGGGTGCCGACCACGTTGGTCTGGATGAACGCACCGGGGCCGTCGATGGAACGATCGACATGGCTTTCGGCGGCGAAGTTCACCACCGCATCGGGCTGGTGTTCGGCCAGCAGGCGGGCCACCAGCGCGTGGTCACCGATGTCGCCGTGCACGAACACGTGGTCCGGATTGCCCTGCAGCGGGGCCAGGGTCTTCAGATTGCCCGCGTAGGTCAGCGCATCCAGGTTGATCACCCGCACGCCCTTGGCGACCGCTTCGAGGACAAAGTTACCGCCAATGAATCCGGCTCCGCCGGTGACAAGCCATGTGGGCACTGCTGTTCTCCTGTTCGATGGTTCGTCCTGGGGCGCACTCGACGCCCCGACACAGCGCAACAGGATACATCGGGCCCATCTTCGCAACTGCCTGCGGGACGTGAACGGGCGTGCCGGGACTGCGATTTCGTGCGGCAATGCAGCATAACCATACGCATTCGCATGGTCACCCCGGGCCAGTTAGAATCAGGGTCCCACCCCCCGAACCGGTTGCTGGTGCAGGACCGGACGTTCTCCAGCAGATGTGAGCCGGCCAGCGACCGGCACTACAAGGATCTCGTACCAGATGAAAATCCTCGTCGCGTACAAGCGCGTGGTGGACTACAACGTCCGCATTCAGGTCAAGCCGGACGGTTCCGGCGTGGTCACCGACGGCGTCAAGCTGTCCCCCAACCCCTTCGATGAGATCGCCCTGGAAGAGGCCCTGCGCCTGCGCGACAAGGGCATCGCCACCGAGGTCGTGGTTGCCACCATCGCACCGGCCGACGCCCAGGCGCACCTGCGCAACGGCCTGGCCATGGGCGCCAACCGTGCCATCCATGTGGTCACCGACCAGGCCATCCAGCCGCTGACCGCCGCCCGTACCCTGCTCAAGCTGGTCGAGAAGGAACAGCCGGACCTGGTGATCCTGGGCAAGCAGGCCATCGATGACGACGCCAACCAGACCGGCCAGATGCTGGCCACCCTCTGGGGCCGTCCGCAGGCGACCTTCGCCAGCAAGCTCGACATTGCCGACGGCAAGGCCACCGTGACCCGCGAAGTCGACGCCGGCCTGGAAACGCTGGAAGTCGACCTGCCGGCCGTGGTCACCACCGACCTGCGCCTGAACGAACCGCGCTTCATCAAGCTGCCTGACATCATGAAGGCCAAGGCCAAGCCGCTGGAGACCCTGCAGCTGGCCGACCTCGGTGTTGAAGCCGCCGATACCTTCAAGACCACCCAGTACGCCGCGCCGTCCAAGCGCAGCAAGGGTGTGATGGTCAAGGACGCGGCCGAACTGGTTGCCGCACTCAAGCAGAAGGGGTTGCTGTAATGAGCAGGATTCTCGTCATCGCCGAGCACCACGACGGCAAGCTCAACGCCGCCACCGCCAAGACCGTCAGCGCTGCGGCCGCCATTTCCGGCGCCAGCATCGATGTGCTGGTGCTGGCTGCCGACCCGACCGCCGTTGCTGCTGAAGCGGCGAAGATCGCAGGCGTCGCCAAGGTCCTGACCGTGGCCAACGCCGCCAACACCCTGGCCCTGGCCCAGGTATTGGCGCCGCAGATCGCGCAGCTGGCCAAGGGCTACACCCACGTGTTCGGCCCGTCGACCACCTTCGGCAAGGACCTGATGCCGTGCGTGGCCGCCCTTCTCGGCGTCAACCAGGTCTCTGACCTGATGGCCGTCGAAGGCAGCCATACCTTCAAGCGCCCGATCTACGCCGGCAACGCGATCATCACCGTGGAAGCACCGGCCGACCAGATCGTGGTCGCCACCGTGCGTGCCGCGTCGTGGCCGGAAGCGTCCCAGGGCGGCAGTGCCGCCATTGAAGCGGCCAGCGTCGACGCTACCCTGCCGAGCCACACCCGTTTCGTCGGCCTGGCCGCCGGCGCGACCGACCGCCCTGACCTGCAGAGCGCCAAGCGCGTGGTCTCCGGTGGCCGCGGCGTCGGTTCGGAAGAGAACTTCAAGGTCATCTTCCAGCTGGCCGACAAGCTCGGTGCTGCCGTCGGTGCTTCGCGCGCTGCGGTCGATGCCGGCTACGTGCCCAGCGATCTGCAGGTCGGCCAGACCGGCAAGATCATCTCGCCGGAGCTGTATGTGGCCGTCGGCATCAGCGGCGCGATCCAGCACCTCACCGGCATCAAGGACGCCGGCACCATTGTCGCGATCAACAAGGATCCGGACTCCCCGATCTTCGAGATTGCCGATATCGGCCTGGTCGGGGATCTGTTCACGATCCTGCCCGAGCTGGAAAAGGCCTTGGCCTGAAGCCTGGCGATGCGATCGGAGCGGCCTGGCCGCTCCGATCCAGCATCCCCTCAGCCAGTACATCAGCTGGCGTATGCTTTCCTGTCACCGGCCCCGTGGGCCTGAACCTCATGGACGCGCCATAGACATGCAGACGA
>NZ_QAIJ01000274.1:0-7581 GCF_003060985.1 Stenotrophomonas sp. HMWF023 | reverse complement strand
TCGCTTCGGGCGTCTCCAATTCGAACGAAACGGACGCAATGGCGTTCGCGCGCGAGCGCGCCATGTTGACGGAGCATCTGGCCGATGGCCGGCAGCGGCTGGTCTATTTCGGCAGCTGCAACGTGGTCAACGCCAAGGAGCACTCTGCCTATTTCCAGCACAAGCGTGCCATGGAAGCCCTGGTGATCGGCTCTGGACGCGGTACCGTGCTGCGCCTGCCACAGGTCGTCGGCCGCACGCGCAACCCGAACACTCTCACCAATTTCCTGCGCGACTGCATCCTGCAGGAACGTCAGTTGACGCTGTGGGCGGGCGCGCAACGCAACCTGATCGACATCGACGATGTCGCCGCCATCGCCACCCGCATTCTCGAGGGCGACGCACCGCCGCCCGTGGTTGCAATCGCCTCGCCGTGGTCACTGCCGATGCCCCGTATCGTCGACCTGTTCGAACAGGTGCTGGGCCGCCAGGCACGCCGCGTGCTGGTGGACCGGGGGGAGGCAATGGCCATCGACAGCACCCTGTCAGAGCAGATCGCCCGCGACATCGGATTGGATTTTGGGCCAGACTATCCACTCCGTGTGATCCAGAAGTACTACGGCCCCCGCCATGAAACCTGAACTCTCCATCGTCATCCCCGTCTATGGCAGCGCCTCGATCCTGCCCAGCCTCGTGCGCCGCCTGGAGGAAGTGCTGGTGCCGGCACTGGGCGCAGATGGCTTCGAGGTCGTACTGGTGCACGATTCCGGCCCGGACAACGCCTGGGAGGTCATCCGCAGCGAGGCCCACACGCGGCCGTGGCTGGTTGGCGTGGACCTGCGCCGCAATGCCGGCCAGCACAATGCGATCATGGCCGGCCTCGGCTTCGCGCGGGGCCGCTACATCGTCACGATGGACGATGATCTTCAGCACGACCCGGCCGACGTCCCGCGCATCCTGCAGACGCTGCGCGATGGCGCCGACCTGTGTTACGTGCAGTTCGAAGGCCGCAAGCATGCGCTGTGGAAGCGCGCCGGCAGCCGCTTCAACGACATGGTGGCCGCGCGCCTGCTGAAGAAGCCCGAGGGCCTGTATCTGTCGCCTTTCCGCGGTTTCGTGCGTGAACTGGGTGAAGAAGCCCGGCGCTACCAGGGGCCCTTCGTCTATCTCGACGGACTGCTGGTGCAGAGCACCAGCCCCAAGCGCATCGCCACCATTACCGGCCAGCACCACGCACGCAGCGATGGCCGCTCCGGATACAGTCTGAGCAAATCGATTTCACTCTGGCTGCAGATGGCCACCAGCTTCTCCATCGTGCCGCTGCGTTTTGTCTCGCTGGCCGGGGTGTTGGCCTCGTGCGTGGCATTCCTGCTGGCCGTGGTGGTGCTCTGGCAGAAACTGCACAGCCCGCAGATGGCGGTGGGCTGGCCATCACTGATCATCACCATCCTGTTCATGGGCGGCCTGCAGTTGCTGGCGCTCGGCGTGATCGGTGAATACACCGGCCGTGTGCTGCTGAACATCAACAACCGCCCGCAGTACATCATTGGACGTACCACCAACGTGGAAGGCCGGGAAGAAGACGATCGTCCCTGAGCCCCGTGGGTTGCGGCCTCAGGCCGCGCCCATCCGACGTCCCAGCCACAGGTAGGTCAGGCGTCGCGCCTGCGCCATCAGGCGGGCCTTGAGGTTGCCCAGGCGCAAAGTCATCGGCGACAGCAACTGCGGATCCGCCGCCGCCAGCGCGTTGTGGAAATCGATGGCCTGCTGTGCCTGGTCGTTCATCAGCCTCACGCTCCACTGCCCTGCATTGATGCGGAAACTGGCCAGGCTCTCGCGCAGCGCCACCATGTCGCCCTGCAGCATGATCGCCGAATAGCTGGCCTGGTCGATGAGGTAGGGGTGGGAATTGTCCCAGCCGCCCGCCTGGACCAGCAGCTCGCGCCGGAACATCACGCAGCCCGGCTCACCGAACAGGTTGGTGCCGGCAAGCACCGATGCCCGTACCGCATCGCGCCCGCTTACGAGCCCCTTCAGCGCACCCAGGCCACGCGCCGCGATGATTACCTTGCCCTGTGCATCCACGAGATCGCGCTTGCTGGCGACCAGCACCGCCGAGGGATGTGCATCCAGCGCGGCAACCTGGCGGCTGAGGGCATTGGGTGCGATCAGGTCATCGCCACAGACCAGCTTCAGCAGCTCGCCGCGGGCCGCCATGCTGACCCGGTCCCAGTTGGCCTTGGCACCGCCGCCGGTGGGTGTCGGGCTGAGTACGCGGACCCTGGGATGATCGGCATAGCGGGCCAGCAATGCATCGGTACCGTCGTTGGAGGAATGATCAGCCACGACCAGCTCGAAATCGTCGTAGTCCTGCGCGAGGATCGAATCGAGCGTCTGCGCAAGATACTCGACGTTCCTGTAGGCCGGCACGACGACCGAGACACGTGGGTTCATTCCTTCTTCTCCGCGGTAGGTGGTTCCGGTCGTCGCCGGAACGAGAAATGCTTGTGGCCGACGTAGTTGAAGATCACCACCAGCACGGTGATGGCGATCTGGGTCGGAATGGCCGGAAGGCCCAGCACATCGGCCAGCAGCGCCAGTGCCCCCATGTTCAACAGCAGGCTGCCGACATTGACGCTGGTGAAGCGCAGGAAATCACGCCAGCCATTGCCGCTGACCCGGAACACCAGCCGCCGGTAGACGAAGAACACCAGCACCAGCGAGACGACCCAGGCGATGCCCAGGCTGACCACCGAGGGCACCTTGGGCCCCAGCAGCAGCACCAGGCCGGCGAACAATGCCGTGCTGAAGGCGGTGTTGGCGCCACCGACCAGCAGGAACAGCACGCGCTGGTCCTTGATCAGGCGCTGCAGCGGGCCAGGAGGGCCGGAGCGCGGCAGCGGGTCGTTGTCGTCCTTCATGGCCATGCTCACGGCACCTCGCAGCTGACCGAGAAACCGGTAAGCAGCACACCCAGTTCACGGGTGTCGCTGCTGCCGGGCTGGTCCCGGCTGGGAATGCTCACCGGACTGACCGCCAACTCGGCATGCTCATTGCCTACGCGCGCGCGCGCCGCCTGGCCGGGCTGCACGGTCAGCACATCCTCGTTGCCCGCGGCGGTGCTGATGCGCACATGACGCTCGGATTGCCCCGGCGGCACGTACAGCTCGGCGAAATAGGCGCAGCCACAGGGCGGAAGCGCGAGCGACGCGTGCGCGCCACTCCAGCGCACGGCGCCTTCCGCCGCATGCCAGCCCTGCGTGTACTCGATCCCGCGCGTGGAACAATCACTCGCAGTGCTGTCGGCGTACAGCGCCAGATGGCGCTCACGCATGACGTTGGCGCCTTTGCGGGCGTAGTCCAACTGTGCCTGCAGCAGGTTGGCGGATTCGTCGTCGGGCACGGCCCGCAACAATGCCTTGTTCATGGACGCGAAGATGCCCTCGCGGAAAGGGCTGGCTTTCCACTCGTGGACATAGGTGAGCAGCTGGGTCAGCAGCACCGCCGACAGCAGGCCGCCCACCAGCACGTTCCACCCCTGCGCCCCGCGCGGCGCCGCCTGCAGCTCGCGTGCGACCAGCCAGATCACGCCTACCAGTCCGAGCACCAGGTCCATGTAGTAGCGCGACGCCATCACCGCGAACGGACCTTCAGCACCGCGCGCCAGTGTCAGCGAAGCGGCGATCAGGACACCATAGAGGGCCAGCAGCAGTGGCAACCGCGACCCGGGCGCGCCGCGGCGCAGCCAGGCAACAGCCGCGATCACGCCGACCAGCAGCAGGATGCCCCCGAGCACCGCGATGGTCGCCAACGGCAGCTTCCCGCCCATCAGCACCGCTTCGGGGTACCCCATGGTGGAGCCCACCGAGTACAGCAACAGCACCGGCAGGTCCGCATCGACATTGAGACCGTTGCGTGTGGACGCGTCGGTGACCGATCCGCTGAGCAGATACACGACCATCGACAGCCCGACCGCCACGCTCGGCAGAATGCCGGTCCAGCGCCCCTCGGCCCGCCAGCGCGGCAGGAACGAGAGCACCTGCACGACCAGTACGGCGCCGACGAAGGCGTAGTTCCAGCCCATGCCGCACACCAGCACGATCAGCGGCGCGGCAAGCACCAGGGCCACCACCCACACCGCCGGACAGCGCGAACGCCCTGACAGCAGGTGGGCATGGCCACAGAAGAACGCCACGAAGGCCAGGTTTTTCGTCCACAGCGGCAGGCCCAGATCGAGGGTCAACAACTCATAGCCGGCCCAGCTGAAGCACAGGGCCGCCACGGTTACCACCACCACCACATTCAGCCACGGGCGCTTTGCGCCGGGCTGGTGTCGCATGTCAGCCATCCAGGAAATGCACAGGCACGCCGCGACAGCCGAGATCACCGCGCCGGTCAAGCGATTGGCAAGCAGGACATCAAGATCGAAGAGGCTGACATTCGCCCACAGGAACAACTGGTTCACGAACCCGCGATGCGAAGATCCGCCCCAGAACTCGAACGTGGACAGCTGGCCCGCCTGCCATTGGTCGAGCTGGAACAGCAGGCGCAGCGAATCCATGTACAGCGCATCAGGGTGCGCGCGGTTGAGGATGACCTGGTGAATGACCGCGAACACCGCCACCACGGCCAGCACCAGAACGACGCCATGCCAAGGACGACCCTGCATACCGGTGGTGCCTGCGCCGGTATGCGGGCGTTGTGCCGCGCTCCCCCTCATCGGCTGCCTCATGCTGCCCGCTCATCGCGCTGCATTGATGACGACAACACCCGCCACAACGCCTCACGCGAATATTCCTGGTCGATGAATGCCCGCTCCGCCGTCGAGACACGCTGCCAGAGCGCGTCATCGCGCAGCAGCGAGACAATATGCGCAGCCATTGCCGGTGGTTCGTCCGCCACCGGCATGAAGGCGTTGGCACTGCTCAGGCCCTGCATGCCCACCGAGGTGGTTACGCAGGGAACACCGTGGCGCAGCGCCTCGAGCACCTTGCCTTTCACGCCGCCGCCGAATCGCAGGGGCGCGACGGCAACGCGCGCACGGGCATAGAACGTTTCCAGGCGCGCGTCGCTGACATAGCCGGTGACCTCGATCCGTTCCGAGGCGAGGGCCTGTACCTCCGGACGTGGGTTGGAACCGACCAGGCTCACCCGCACGCCGGGAATCTCGCGCTCGACCAACGGCAGCACTTCGTTGACGAACCACAGCGCCGCATCGACGTTGGGCGCATGCGCAAAGCCCGCCACCAGCAGGATGTCCTGCCGCCCCTGCGGCGTTGGCAGCACCTCCGATTGTTCGAAGGCATACAACGGGATGGTGGCAGCGCGACTGGTCGCAGCCGGTGCCTGTTCGGCCAACCACTGACGCACGTGGCGTGTCTCATCATCCGACGGATAGAGCACGACGTCGGCCTGCTGCCAGAGTTCATGTTCGAAACGGCGGTAGCGCTGGGTTTCCCGCTCCAGTTCATCGTCAGGTTTCACCTGCAGCTGCTGCTGCATGCGCAGGTGATGGATGTCGTGGCCGTAGTACACCAGGGTGGCCTTGCTGTGCCGGCGGACACTGGCCACCAGCTCAACGGAAATGTGGGGACGGTTGAGGATCACCACATCCAGATAGTGGCCGTTGGCCGCCATCCAGGCATCGAATCCGGCCACGCCCACGCACTCGGCACCATGCATCACCTCGATGCCCGATCGCTGCAGCGGCAGCGCGTACTCGGCATCGTAGTAGGCGTTGGCCGGCCAGAAGGTGACCTGGCATCCTTCCTGCACCAACGTCTGCAACACCTGGCAGGTCGCGCGTGATCCCGCATCGCGGTCCGGCTGGGGAATGTAATGATCGACCACGAGCACGTGGCGCTTGGTGCGCGAACGGTCGCGGGCGAGAAAAACGCTCTCGGCATTGGGGAACTGCGCTTCCTGCAGGGTCGGGCCCCAACGTTCAAGGAACTTGTCGCGGTTGACCGCCTGCCACGCCTTTACACCACTGCTCTCGTCGGTGCCGCTGGAGACGCCCTCGTAATGCACGACCACCGATTCCGGCTGCATGTACACCTTCAGGCCGCGTGCACGCACGCGGAAGGCGATGTCGGTGTCTTCATAGTACGCCGGCGCGAAATGCTCATCGAATCCGCCAAGTTCGCGGAACAGGTCCAATGGCAGCATGATCGATGCGCCGGATACGTAATCGGCTTCCTTGAGATAGCTGTAGGCCGGGCGTGAGGGATCCTCCAGGCGTCCGAAGTTCCAAGCACTGCCATCGGCCCACACGATGCCGCCTGCTTCCTGCAACCGGCCATCGGGGTAAACCAGCTTGGAGCCGACCAGGCCGGCATCCGGATGCGACTGGAACACCTCGACCAGGGCATCCAGCCAACCCGGCCGGACCTCGGTGTCATTGTTGAGAAGATATACGTAGCGGCCCTTGGCCAGGGTCAATGCCTGGTTGCAGGAGCGCAGGAAACCCAGATTCTTCGGATTGGCGTGATAGCGCAGACCCGGGATCGCCGCCAGCCCGGCGATCCGCGTATCGCCGGAGGCATCCTCCAGAACCAGTACTTCGAATGGCACGCGTGCACCAGCCCGGGCAATGGATGCCACGCAGGCAAGGCTCTGCTCGAAATTGCCATAGGTCGGGATGACGATGCTGACCACCGGATCAGCCACATCGGCAAAGCGCACGTGCTCGAGGATGGCCTGCGGGTCGTTCCGTACTTCCTCCAGCAACAGCCCGTCCAGCGGTGCCGGGCTGGATTCGTCCTGCCTCAGCAACATCCGCTTTGCCATCGGTACCATCGGCTTGAGCAGCGGATGCCGCGCCAGCCCGGATGCGCGCAGCGACTGCAGCACCACACGCCACTCGCCGCGCAGCACGCGACCGGCAAAACGCAGTGGCTTGGTGATGCGCCAGGAGCGCGAACCGATCAGGGAGCCTGTCAGATCCTGCAACGACTGCAGCTCTTCGCGATAGGACGACAGCAGGGCCGACACGTCGCTGCCATCGCCCTCGTCCATCGAGTGCCGCCCCGTCAGGTCGACACCCGACCGGTGGAGGAGCTGATCGATCTGCTCATGGCGTTGCCGCAGTTCGGCACGCGCCGCGCTGGTAAGACCGGACACAGCGGTCATCTGTGCCTGCAGCTGGCTGCGGACCTCCCAGACTTCGGCCATCGCCGACTCCAGGTGTGCAGCCCGCGCCCTCTCCTGGTCCAACTGCTGCTGCAGACGTGCGACTGCGGCGCGCTGCTCTCGTTCCTGCAGCTGCAGCTGCTCGGCGGCGGCCAGACCAGCCTGCTCAAGCTGTCGATGCAGCTCTGCCACCACCCCCTGCTCGCGCACCACGTGGCCTCGCAGCGAGCCGATCTCGGCATCCTGGGCCTGGGCCCAACGCGCGACTTCGTGGTGATGTGCGTACAGGTCCTCCGCTTCGGTATACAGCACCGACGCAGCCAGCTGCGGCAGCAGCGACGTATCGGCCGCTGCCACCACAACGAAATAGACGGCATCGGGAATTACCGCAGCACGCTCCTGGACACCCTCGCCGGTATCGGTCAGCGCCTGGTAGGCAGGCTGCACCGGTCCGGCTTCCAGCCCGGTGAT
>NZ_QAIJ01000273.1:0-1637 GCF_003060985.1 Stenotrophomonas sp. HMWF023 | reverse complement strand
CGTCCGTCCAGTGCCCCGACGGTCCCGCAATGGCCACAGCCGTATCGCCCATCATCAGCCTGGCGCATGCCAGATGCGTCAGCACCCTGATCCGCCACTGGGAAGCATCACGCTTGCGGACGAGGACATCGAGCCCAACCCGAACTGGCTCATGCACATGTGCCCTCTCAATGATCGGTTCCCATTGCGGATGCACCTTTCACGCGAATGTCCGGCCCGAAAACCGGATCGCCCCTCCCTGCCTAGGCAAGCCTCAAGTGGGCGGGCATACGATCTTGTCCTCTTTTGGCTGGCCCTTGAGGCAGTGGCCAGCATTTCTCCCAGATCCCGCCCTTCAGGACACTATCGAATCAGCGCAGGATCAGCCTGGACGGTAGCAGGTGGCGGGGACGCCCCTGCCCCCTTGCACTCCATTGCGCAGGACTGCTCAAAGCATCAGTATTCGCAGACGACAACGGGAAGGAGCATGGATGTGCTGAAGATTCCAAAGAAGGTCTCGGACAGATGGCCGACAACGGTAAGGTCGCTGGTCTCGGTCGCTGTTTCCCATAAGACCAAAGATGTGTCTGAAGCCGATACGGTGACCCTAGTCAAGGACATGCTTGCCGACATCTTCGGCTACGACAAGTACAACGAGCTGACTAGCGAGCAGCAGATCAGGGGAACGTTTTGCGACCTGGCGGTGAAGATCGACGGCAAGATCAGGGTTCTGATCGAGGTGAAAGCAGCAGCAATCTCGCTAAACGAGACACATCTGCGCCAGGCCATCAACTATGGCGCCCACGAGGGCATCGAGTGGATCGTGCTCACCAACGCACTGGAATGGCGCCTCTACAGAATCAAGTTCGGCCAACCCATCGAGTACGAGCTCGTCTCATCGTTCTGCATAGCGGATGTCAACCTAAAGAACGAAGAAGACCAGCGCAAATTGTTCCTACTCTGTAGAGAAGGAATCACCTCTGACGCGATGGGCCTGTATCACCAGCACATCTCGGTGCTCAACAAGTTCACGGTTGCGCAGGTTGTTCTCGGAGAGCCGGTCGTTTCTGTCATCCGCCGAGAGCTTCGCCGCCTGTTCCCGGAACTGAAGATCGAGTCGGAGGCAGTTGTTGAGCTTCTCAACAACGAGATTCTGAAACGTGAGGTCCTGGACGGAGAGAAGGTGAAGGATGCTCAGCAGCGCATACGCCGGGCAGTCTCCAAGAATGCCAAAGCGCAGGCGAAGAAGGCTCCCTCACTCGAGACTGCGCAAGAGCCCGCACTGAGCTAGATCCTGGAGTTGCGATCGGGCCCACCACCCTCGCGCTGAAGAGCTGAAAAGGAGGGGCGACCGCTCACGGGAGGCCGCCCACTTGGCCGACGCTCGGGAGCTGAGTGCCTGTAACGGCCTATCTCACCCGGGCCAACTCAGATCGGCCCCAGATCCTTCACCACCGCTTGGCCGTGCTGCAGAAATCCGATCAGCATGTGACCACCCGCTACCGTACGGCCCATTTTCCCATTGAGGTAGGCTGCCTGAAGCCGCCCGGCGGCCATCAGTTCTGCCTGCGCCATGCTTCCCGGCACTCCGTGCAACGGCTCGCCGGGAGATGCCAGTTGTCCACTGATCGGTTGCACCACAGTAGGGCGCTGACTGT
>NZ_QAIJ01000272.1:20594-29850 GCF_003060985.1 Stenotrophomonas sp. HMWF023 | reverse complement strand
CGTTGGGCGGGTAACGCAGCCGCAACCGCAGGCGATCGTCAATGAAGCGGTAGACCGCGATCTCCGCGCTCGCACCGGGGCTCAGCACCAGCGGCAGGGTCTGCGTGCGTGAGGCCAGATGGTTGGCCACAGCGCCCACCGTCAGCACCACACAAGCGGCTGCCCACAGGCCCCAGAACACCCACAGGGTGATCCGCAGCACCCTGGTCCCTTTCACGCTGACATCGCCGGTCATCGGTCCGCTTCCCTGCTGGCACTGCGTACACACTAACGAAAAAGCCCCGCTTTCGCGGGGCTTTTCCTTTACGTCAGCGGGCGGTCGCTCAGGCGAACGGATCCTGCAGGACCATGGTGTGGTCGCGGTCCGGGCCGGTGGAGACGATGCTGATCGGGCAGCCGGCCAGCTCTTCCAGCGAACGCAGGTAAGCGCGTGCGGCCGGCGGCAGGTCGTCCCAGTTGGTGATGCCGTGGGTGTTCTCGGTCCAGCCCGGGAACTCCAGGTACACGGGGGTGCAGTCTTCCCAGCCCTGCGCGTCCAGCGGCGCGTACTCGGTACGCTTGCCGTTGTACTCGTAGGCGATGCAGACCTTCAGCTTCTCCATGCCGTCCAGCACATCCAGCTTGGTGATGCACAGGCCGCTGATGCCGTTGATGGCCACCGCGCGCTTGAGGGCGACGATGTCCATCCAGCCGCAACGACGCGGGCGGCCGGTCGAGGCACCGTACTCGGCACCGCGGTCGCGGATGCCCTGGCCGATTTCATCGTCCAGCTCGGTCGGGAACGGGCCACCGCCGACGCGGGTCGCGTAGGCCTTGGCGATGCCCAGCACGTAGTCGATCGCGTCAGCGCCGACGCCAGCACCGGCCAGCGCACCACCCACGGTGGTGTTGGAGCTGGTGACGTACGGGTAGGTGCCGTGGTCGATGTCCAGAAGGGCGCCCTGCGCGCCTTCGAACAGCACGCGCTTACCCTGCTTGCGCAGGTCGTGCAGGATGCCGGCAACGTCCGACTTCATCGGCTGCACGTACTCGCCGAAGGCCAGCGCCTCGTCGAAGGTCTTCTGGAAATCGACCGCGTCGGTCTTCAGGTAGTTGGTCAGCACGAAGTTGTGATAATCCAGCGCCGTGCGCAGGAGTTCTTCCAACTGCTTCGGGTAATGCAGGTCGGCGATGCGGATGCCGCGACGCGCCACCTTGTCTTCGTAGGCCGGGCCGATGCCACGGCCGGTGGTGCCGATCGCCTTGCCGCCGGCAGCGCGTTCGCGCGCCTGGTCCAGGGCGATGTGGTACGGCATGATCAGCGGCGCGGCCGGGGAGATCTTCAGGCGCGAACGCACTTCCACGCCGGAGGTTTCCAGCTCGGCGATTTCCTTCTGCAGCGCAGCCGGCGAGATCACCACGCCGTTGCCGATCAGGCACAGCGCATCGTCACGCAGGATGCCCGATGGGATCAGGTGCAGGACGGTCTTCTTGCCGTTGATGACCAGGGTGTGGCCGGCATTGTGGCCGCCCTGGAAGCGCACGACGGCGCCGATTTCCTCAGTGAGCAGATCGACGATCTTGCCCTTGCCTTCATCGCCCCACTGGGCACCAAGCACTACGACAGACTGACCCATGACGGGTTCCTCTATTTGTTGCGGCCATCGGGGCCGCGGACGGGTAAACCGCAACGGGGCTGGCCAGCGCTTGGGTGGCGGCTCCAAACGGGGAGCGGCCGGCGATGGAAGGCCCAGACACGGAAAAAGCCGAACGGGGAGGCCCGTCCGGCTTTTGTGCATTATCCGGGTTTCCGGGGTCGACTGCCACCTTTTTGAGGGCGGGCTTCACCGGCCGGTCAGGCCGGCCTTTCCGGTAGTGCCGGCCGCTGGCCGGCAATGCCAACCAAGGTTGGCATCTACCAGAGCCAGAGGCAGCCGGCCGAGCCGGGCCCTCAGTGCCGCACCCACCACAGCAGGCTCAGCCCGGCCAGCAGGACCAGGCCACCGAAGCTGCGCAGGGCCGGGCTGGGCAGGTCCAGCAGGCGTTCGGCCATGCGCTTCCAGGCCACGGGGGCGGCGAACAGCAACAGGCCTTCCAGCACCGCGACCAGGCAGACGGCGGCGAACAGATCTTTCATGGGGAACTCCGGAAAAGCACGAGGCCCGGCGTATGGCCGGGCCCCGTGAGGTACTGCCGTGCGGACTCAGCGATCGTTCTTGAGGTACTGCAGGAACGGGTCGTTCTTGTCCAACACGATCACGCCGTTGCCGTCGGTCATCGAGCCGCGATACGCCTCGAGGCTGCGGTAGAACGCGTAGAACGACGGGTCAGCCGAACCGGCCTTGCCGTAGATGCGCGCGGCCTCGGCATCGCCTTCACCACGCAGGCGCTGGGCATCGCGTTCGGCTTCTGCGATCAGCACGGTGCTGTCACGGTCGGCCTGGGCGCGGATGGTCAGCGACTGCTCCTCGCCTTCGGCGCGCAGCTTGGCGGCTTCCTGCTTACGCTGGGCGCGCATGCGCTCGTACACGTCATTGATCACCTGGCTGTCGGTCGGCAGATCCACCTGCTTGATGCGCAGGTCGATCATCTGCATGCCCAGGCCGGCAACGGCTTCGTTGATCCCCTTCAGCTGCTCGGCGATCAGCTCGCTGCGGTCGCCGGAGACCAGCTGCTGCAGGGTGCGCGAGTTGATCTGGTTGCGCAGCGAGTCGGTGATGATCGGTGCCAGGCGGGCGTTGGCGATACGCGGATCGCCACCGGTGGCACGGAAGTAGTCACCCACGTTGGAGATGTAACCGATGGCGAAGAAGTCGACGCTGACGTCCTTCTGCTCGGCGGTGAAGTAGCGTGCCGGCGCGGTGTCCAGCACCTGGAAGCGGCGGTCGAACACCCGCACCGTTTCCACCACGGGCAGCTTGAAGTGCAGGCCCGGCTTGATATCCGAACGCACCACCTTGCCCAGGTTCAGGACCATGGCGGTCTGGTCCTCGCGGACCACGTACACCGAGCCCAGCAGGCCCAGCAGCACCGCTACGACAACGGCGATCCACATTGAATTTCTCATCGGCTGCCCTCCTCACGGCCGCTCGAACGCCCGGTCGGGCGGCCCACCGGCCGGCCCGGATCACGGGAAGCTTCCACTGCCGTGGTACCCGGCAGCGACGGCATCACCACGTCCGGGTTTGGTACCGGCGCCTGTGCCGAGGTGCTGGCACGGGTATCACCGGTCATCGGCACGTAGATCAGCTGACGGCCATCGCCGCCAATGACCTTGCGGTTCTCGCTCAACACCTGCTGCACCGTTTCCAGCCACAGACGCTTGCGGGTGACTTCCGGTGCGTCCTTGTACTGGGCCTGCAGCAGGCTGAAGCGCTGGCCATCACCCTCGGCCTTGGACACCACGGCCTGCTTGTAGCCTTCGGCGGTGGTACGGGCACGCGAGGACTGACCACGCGCTTCAGGCACGACCTTGGCCGCATAGGCCTGGGCTTCGTTGATCAGGCGCTCCTTGACCTGCTGGGCACCGTTGACCTCGTCGAAGGCCGGCTTGACCTCCTCCGGCGGACGGGCGTCCTGCAGGGTCAGGCCGGTCACGGTCAGACCGGTCTTGAAGGCAGCCAGCAATGTCTGCAGGCGCTCTTCAGCGGCCACGGCCAGCGGGCCACGGTTGTTCAGTACGGCGTTGAGGTCGGCGCGGCCGACTTCCTCGCGCACCGCGCTCTGCGCCGACTGTTCCAGCACCTGGTTGGCATCGACAGTGCCGAACAGATACTGCTGCGGGTCATCGATGCGGTACTGGACGTTCAACGAGACGTTGACGATGTTCTCGTCGCGGGTCAGCACCGGCACCTGGATCGAGAAGGTCTTGATCTCGGTGGCGTTGACCTTGGTGACCGATTCGATCGGCCAGGGCAACTTGAAGTTCGGGCCTGGGGTCAGGATGCGCGAGAACTGGCCGAAGCGCAGCACGACGCCACGCTGCTGTTCGCCGATCAGCTGGAAGCTGGAGAACAGCACCAGCAGTACCACTGCTGCCGCCACCCAACGCAGGATGCCGCCGTCGAACAGATCCTTCAGCGGTCCGGGCAATCCGCCCCAGCCGCCACCATTGCCACCGCCGCGCGACCCGAACGGCCCACGTCGATTGTCCTCGGGGCCTTGTCCGCCCTTGTTGCCGCCGGGTGTATTCCAGGCCATGCACGCTCCATCAAGATGTGGGCTGCGACGCGGGCCCTTCCCGCAACGCCAGCCATGAACCACTACCGATCATACAAGATGGGGCTGACCGGCAGGATTGAAAGGCCCCCGAACGGGTAAGGTGGCGTTTTCCTCGAAGTCAGGCAACGCCGATGGCCCCCACCGCCCCGTTCACCGCCTTCCGCATCGAAAAAGACGACGCTGGCTACCGCAGCGGCCTGGTCCCGCTGAGTCTGGACGACCTCAACCCCGGCCAGGTACTGATCCGTGCCCACTGGTCCTCGGTCAACTACAAGGATGCCCTGGCCGGTACCGGCAAAGGCCGGATCCTGCGGCGCTTCCCGCTGGTGGGCGGCATCGACGTGGCCGGCACGGTGGTCGCCTCCACCGATCCGGCCTGGCGCGAGGGCGATGCGGTACTGGCCACCGGCTGCGGCCTCAGCGAAACCCGGGATGGCGGCTACAGCCAGTACGTGCGACTGGAATCGAGCGCGGTCATCGCCCAGCCGGCGGGCCTGAGCCCACGCGAGGCAATGGTGCTGGGCACCGCCGGCTTCACCGCCGCGCTGGCGCTGCTGCGCCTGCAGGACAACCGGCAGACACCCGAGCTTGGGCCACTGGCGGTCACCGGCGCCAGCGGTGGGGTCGGTGCCCTGGCCGTGGACATCTTCAGCCGCGCCGGCTATGCCGTGCACGCCATCAGCGGCAAACCGGAGCAGATCGACTTCCTGCGCGGCATCGGTGCTGCCGAGGTGCTGCCGCGTGAGGCCCTTGCCGACACCGGGCCGCTGCAGTCGGCACGCTTCGGTGGAGGCCTGGACAACGCCGGCGGGTCGATGCTGGCCAGTCTGCTGGCACAGACCGTGCCCTATGGCAGCGTGGTCAGTGCAGGCCTGGCCGCCAGCCCGACGCTGGACATGACCGTGATGCCCTTCATCCTGCGCGGTGTGTCGCTGCTTGGTGTTTCGTCGGCCAATGCCCCGCGCGCGCTGCGCGAAGAAGTGTGGGCACGCCTGGGCGACGCGTGGAAACCGCAGCACCTGGACCGCATCTGCACCGCCGAAGTCGGCCTGGACGGCCTGCCCGCGGTGTTCGATCGCATGCTGGCGGGCGGCTCGCTCGGCCGCACGGTGGTGCGGATCGACTGAACGTCGCAGGCAGGCGACGGACGGCAGCCGTCGCCCTCCCGCCAACGGGATGCCGGCACTACACTTCCGGCATCACATGGGGAACAACATGGCACGCATTCTGATCGTCGACGACTCACCGTCGCAGCTGTTGGGGATACAGCGCATCGTCGAGAAGCTCGGGCACCAGATCCTGACCGCCACCGATGGCGCGGCCGGGGTGGAGACCGCCAAGGCCGAGCTGCCCGACCTGGTGCTGATGGACGTAGTGATGCCCAACCTCAATGGCTTCCAGGCCACCCGCACCCTCGCCCGCGATGAAGCGACCCGGCACATTCCGGTGATCCTGGTGACCACCAAGGACCAGGACACCGACCGCATGTGGGGCATGCGCCAGGGTGCCAAGGCCTACATCACCAAGCCGTTCTCGGAAGACGAACTGTCCGAAGTGCTGGAGCGGGTGTTCGCCGGCCAGGGCTGATACACCGCTGTGGTGGGTGCCAACCTTGGTTGGCACGGCGCCCTGGTAGATGCCAACCTTGGTTGGCACGCCTTTGCCGGCCAGCGGCCAGCACTACCCTCGAACCGATTTGCCGCCGCAATTGGTGCGGACCAAGGTCCGCACCCACCGAAGCAGATTTCAGATCGTTTCGCCAAACGCCTTGGCCAGATTCCGATAGGCCTTCTTCTGCGCCTCGTCCGTCGCCGCCGGGGCGACAATCTCCAGCTCGACGATCTGGTCGCCGTCCGGGCTGCCCGGCAGGCCACGCCCACGCAGGCGCAGCTTGCGACCGGCATCGGAGTCGGCCGGAATCTTCAGTTCCACTGCTCCGCCCAGGGTCGGCACGCTGATGCTGGTGCCCAGCGCCGCCTGCCACGGGGTGACCGGCAGCGTGTACAGGATGTTGCGGCCGTCGACCTCGAACTGCGGATGCGCGGCGTACTCCACTTCCAGCAGCAGGTTGCCGCCGTGGTTGCCCTGCCCGGCCAGGCGGATCACCTGCCCGGGACGGATGCCCTTGGGCACGCGCACGTCCAGCTGCTTGCCGTTGACGGTGATGCGCAGGCTGTCGCCGTTGTAGGCCGCCTCCAGCGGTACCGACAGCTTGGCCCGGGTATCGCGGTTGGGCGCATGGCCGTGGCTGCTGAAGCCCGGACCGGGGCCCGCGCCCTGGCCGCCGCGCTGGCGCGCGAACAGGCTCTCGAAGAAGTCGCTGAAGCCACCGTTGGGGCCACCGCCACCACCACCGAACACTTCCTCGAAATTGAAACCACCACCGCCGTAGTTCGGCGGCACGTTGAATTCCTCGCCCGGGCGATAGCCCTGCGCGCGCAGCTGGTCATAGGCCGCGCGCTTCTCGGGATCGCGCAGCGCCTCGTAGGCCTCGTTGATGGCCTTGAACTTGTCTTCGGCCCCGGCCTCTTTGCTGACGTCCGGGTGGTACTTGCGTGCCAGCCGACGATAAGCGGTCTTGATTTCCGCCTCGCCCGCGCTCGGTTCCACCCCCAGGGTGGCGTAATAATCCTTGAATTCCATCCAGCTACCTCGATTCGCTTCGGCGGCGCCGGTGGCGCCGCCCCGGGTTCATTCTACGCGCCGGCGATGCTACGCCGCCGGTCGTGCGCCAATGGTGAGGCCGACTGATCCAGCGCAATGCGCCTGCCATCGCCCCGCCCCATGCTGTGGCTGACAGCCCGCCGCGGACGACGGAGATGGGGTGTATACATGGGTTTTCCAATGTCTTGACGCGTCCGTCCCCTCCTGGTCCCTACCCTCATCCAGCAAGGAGTTCCCATGACCATCCATGTCGGCGACCGCATTCCGGAAGTCACCCTCAAGCGCATCCGCGAAGGCATCGAGACCCTCGATACCCACGCCCTGTTCGACGGGCGCAAGGTGGTGCTGTTCGCCGTGCCCGGTGCCTTCACCCCCACCTGCTCGGCGCGTCACCTGCCGGGCTACGTGGAAACGTTCGATGCCTTCCGCAAGCGCGGCATCGACGTCTACTGCATGGCAGTCAACGATCCGTTCGTGATGAAGGCCTGGGCCACTAACCAGCACGTGCCCGATGGGCTGCTGATGTTGTCCGACGGCAACGCCGAACTGACCCGCGCACTTGGCCTGGAGCTCGACGCCAGCGCCTCGGGCATGGGCATCCGTTCGCGCCGCTTTGCCCTGTACGTGGTGGACGGCACGGTACGCGCAGCCTGGATCGAGGAACCCGGACAGTTCGAGGTGTCTTCGGCCGAGCATGTGCTGGAGCACCTTCCTACCTGAAACCCTGACTGCAAAGGAAACCGGCGAGCCATGTCCAACAAGCCAGCCAAAGCCAGCAACACCGCTCCGTCCGCCAGGATCCAAGGCATCAGCGATCGCCAGACCCTGCGCGAGCGGGCGCGGAAGAACATCAAGGATGGTGCGATCACCGACAGCTACAGCGCCGACCGCAAGGTGGTGATCAAACTGCTGAACGACGCGCTGGCAACCGAATATGTGTGCGTGCTGCGCTACTACCGGCACTATTTCATGGCCAAGGGCATGCTGGCCGATGCGGTGAAGGCCGAGTTCTTGGAACACGCGCAGCAGGAGCAGGCACATGCCGGAAAGTTGGCTGAGCGCATCGTCCAGCTCGGCGGCGAGCCGGACCTCAATCCAGACACGCTGACCGCACGCTCGCACGCCGAATACAAGGAAGGCAGCGACCTGCGCGACATGGTCCGCGAGAACCTGGTGGCCGAGCGTATCGCCATCGACAGCTACCGCGAGATGATCAACTTCATCGGCGACAGCGATACCACCACCAAGCGCATTCTGGAGGAGATCCTGGCGCAGGAGGAGGAGCACGCCGATGAGTTCGCCGACCTGCTGGAGGGGTGGATCGGGGAGTAGCAGCGTCCGGGCCGAGCATGCCCGGCGAACGCCAGCGCCTGGCCATCCACGCCGAACGCTTTGGTAGTTACCCACCTTGGTGGGCAGCTTCTGTGCGTGCCAACCAAGGTTGGCACCTACCCGGCCATGGTGCATCGGTAGCACCGGGCCATGCCCGGCGAACGCTCTGGTAGTTGCCCACCTTGGTGGGCAATTTCTGTGCGTGCCAACCAAGGTTGGCAGCTACCGGGCCATGGTGCATCGGTAGCGCCGGGCCATGCCCGGCGAACGCCCTGGTAGTCGCCCACCTTGGTGGGCAGCTTCTGTGCGTGCCAACCAAGGTTGGCACCTACCGGGTCATGGTGCATCGGTAGCGCCGGGCCATGGCCAAGGTCGGCACCTACCTGAGGACGTTGAACCTCACCTGCGTCCAGGCGCCGTCTGCGGCCAGTGCGGTCAACGTATGCGCACCCGGATCGGCGAACTCTCGCTGCATCAGCTGCGCACCGCGCGTCTGCGCGATCCAGCGGCCATCCAGCAGCCAATCCACGGCCTGCTCGCTGCCCAATGCGCGCAGCTGCAGGCGTACACCATGCTCGGCATTCGGCGCACGCGCCAGCGTCGCGCCCTCGTTGAGGCCATCGATATGCATGGCCACGCTGGCCTCGCGGCCATCGTCGCGGCAATCCGGCGACAACGCGGGAAGCCGTGAAGCATCGCGCGTGGCCTTGGGCAGCCAGGGTGACAACAGCGCCGGCCATCGCGCGATTTCACGCGCGACTTCTTCATGCGGTGCGCTGCAGTCAGCCGATACCCGCAGGCCGGTGCGCGCGTCGGCCAGGTAACGTTGACGACCGGGCTGCCAACGCCGCGCGTCGCGCTCCGGGAACGTGGGCGGCGCCGCACCGTCCAGCAGGTAAGCCGACAGGCGTCGCTGGCAGAGCTCGGTGGGCAAAGCTTCGGCCAGTTCACCGGTCGGCCAGCAGATGTCCGCCTCGGTCACACTAGCTGGCATCGGCGCGGCCGCCGCATCGCCGCGCTGGCGCGGCAGGCTGTCGACCACTTCGAACATCAGCGGCAA
>NZ_QAIJ01000272.1:10230-20558 GCF_003060985.1 Stenotrophomonas sp. HMWF023 | reverse complement strand
GGCGGGTACTGCCGATCGCCCACGCATCGCGGTAGCCATAGCTGGTGCCGGTCTTCCAGGCCACGCGCGGCCGCCCGCCAATATCGAACGTGCCAACGCCGTAACCCGGGCGCGGGTTCGATTCCAGCATCTCGCGCACGATCCAGCTGGCACCGGGCGACGCCAGCCGCCGTTCGATCATCGGTTCGTCATCGGTGTAGCGCACGCGGCCGGCAGTGCCGTTGCGATTGAGTGCGGCAAACGCACCGACCAGATCTTCCAGGCGCGCGCCGGTGCCGCCAAGAATCAGCGACAGATTCGGTGAGCTGCCCGGCGGAAAGCGCAGCTGGATGCCGGCGTGCGACAGGCGCGCGGCAAAGCGTGCGGCGCCCACCCGCTGCAGCAGGTCCACCGACGGCACGTTCAGCGACAGACGCAAGGCACTGGCGGCGCTGATCGGTCCGTTGAAGGCCATGTCGAAGTTGCCTGGCCGGTAATTGCCGAAACTCTGCGGAGCATCCACCAGCAGGCTCTCGGAATGGATCAGGCCATCATCGAGTGCCATCGCGTACAGGAACGGCTTCAGCGTGGAGCCCGGGGAACGCCATGCCTGCACCATGTCCACGTGACCCAGCCGTTGCCGATCACCGAACGACAGCGTGCCAACGTAGGCACGCGCCTGCAGGGTCTGGTTGTCGACCACCAGCAGCGCTGCCGAGGTGCGCTCGGGCAGCGTGGAGAAATAGCTGGCCACGCGCTCTTCAAGGGTGCGCTGCAGGCCGATGTCGATGCTGCTCTGGATCCGCGCCTTGCCCGGCTGCGCCGAATGCAGGCGCTGCGCCAGCAGTGCGGCGTGCAGCGGCGGACGCAGCGAGCGTGCAACCACGTTCTCGATGCGCGCATCTTCCACTTCGTCCGGCGTCCACGCGCCGAGCTCGGCCATGCGCGCCAGCACCTTGTCGCGCGCCTTCTGTGCCGCTTCAGGATGGCGATCCGGGCGCAAACGGCTGGGGGCCTGCGGCAGTACCGCCAGCAGTGCGGCTTCGGCATGCGAAAGCTGCGCGGCCGGTTTGCCCAGATAGGCCCAGCTGGCCGCTTCCACGCCCTCGATGGTGCCACCGTAGGGCGCGCGCTCCAGGTACAACGCGAGGATCTCGCGCTTGGACAGGTGCACTTCCAGCTGCACCGCACGCAGCATCTGCTTCAGCTTGCCCCAAGGGGTGCGCGTATGCGGATCCAGAATGCGCGCCACCTGCATGGTCAGGGTCGAGCCGCCGGAGACAATGCGTCCACCGCGCAGCAACTGGCCGCTGGCACGCAGGATCGCCAACGGATTGATGCCCGGGTGCTGCCAGAACCAGCGATCCTCGTAGGTCAGCAGCGCCTGCAGGTACAGCGGCGAAACGCTGTCGACCGACGCCGGATAGCGCCACACGCCCTCGGCGTCGGCGAACGCACGCAACGGACTGCCGTCAGCGGCAACCACCAGCGTGCTGGTATCGCGCTGCTTCGGCAACGGTGGCGGAAAGACGAAATCCAGCACCAGCAACAGCACCAGCAATGCAGCCGTGCCCCAGCGCAGCCAGGGCCATAGTGGTTGCAGCCGCTGCCGCAGGCGCGGCAGCCGCGTTTTCAGAGATCCCACCTTCATCCACGGCATCCTGTGGGACGGGCCGCGCCGTCGCGGCCCGTCCGCACGATCACGGCTGTACCACCGTCAACGTGGTCGGGTTGCTGCGGCCGACGCCACGCAGCTGCGGCCGGTACATGTCCTCCACCAGCGGCGGCGGCACGGTGTAGGTACCCGGGGTGACCGCACGCACCAGATAGAACACATTGGCCTTGCTGCCACGCGAGAGCTTCAGCGCCGCCACGTAGCGGTCATCGCGGAACTCCTCGTGCTTGGTATCGGCCGCTTCGCTGCGGTCGCTGATGGTGATGCCATCCACCACCACATCGGCCCACTGCTTGGCATCGCCGAGGTTGAGGTTCTCGATCTCCAGGCCCGCCGGCAGCAGGTCGGTCAGCAACGCATCGGGCATCTCGCTGTCGGCGGTGACGGTGACGCGCACGATCAGCGCTTCGCCCTCCTTCAGCGGACGCGGCGACCACGGCTTGCCATCGGTGCCGAAGTAACTGCGCTCCACGCCGATCACGCTGTTGTCCGGCGCCGGTGCACTGCGCGGAATGCCGGCCACATCGATGCTGGCGAACATCGGCGGCTGCCCCTGCGGCGTGAAGCGCACGCCCGCGGCCAGCTGCCCTGCGTCGAAGTTGCGGCCAAACAGCTTGCGCTCGCCGATGGCCTCGGCGCTGCCACCAATCACCAGCTCACCGGCCACCAGTGCCTTCTGGTTGGCAGCCAACGCCTTGCCGAGGCGGGCGATGGCCACCTGTTCCTGCGTGCTCAGCCACATCCAGCCACTGTTGCGGCGCGCATCCAGGCCGCGGCCAAGATCGACCGCGCGTGCATCCCATGCCGGCTTGGCCAGCTTGTTTTCGTGGGTCAGCGCGATCATCAGCGCGTCGTCACGTACGGCACTGCCGTAGTCGCCGTAGTACGAGGGGCGCTCGCTGCTGGACTTGGCGAAGCCGGCCGCAAGAGCTGCCTGGCCACGCTTGGCATCGCCCTGCAGCGACAGCGCCACACCCAGGTGCACCAGCGACAGGCCACCCACAGCCTTGCTGCGTTCGTTGTCGTACAGCGTACGCAGAGTACCCAGCGGCGCGCGGTTGACGCGGGCCAGCACGTAACCCGAGTACGCCTGGTTGGCGAACTTCAGGCTTTCGCGTTTTTCCTGGCCATAGAACTGGTTGCCACCGGACAGCAGGTCTTCGCTCAGGCGGTTCAGCGCCTTCTGCAGCACGTTGTCCGGCACCGCAAAACCACCGTCCTTGGCATCGAGCAGGAACTCGGCGATGTACGGCGTCAGCCACGGGTTCACGTAGCCGTCGTCACCCCACATCGAGAAGTTGCCGTTGGCCACCTGCATCGACGCCAGGCGACCGAACGCACCTTCCATGCGCTCGCGACGGGTCTTCGCGTCCAGGCCATCAGCGCCGAGCATGGATGACGTGGCCTGATCCAGGATCAGCGCGGCGTAGCCCTTGCTGGTGGTCTGTTCGGCGCAGCCGTACGGGTAGTTCAGTGCGCCCTGCAGCGCGCTGGCGAACGGGATCGGCGGCAGCGGGCTGACCAGCAGGCGGGCATTGACCGATTCGGACATCAGCCCGTCCATCAGGCTGCCATCCAGGCTCACCGCAGCCAGCGGATCGAGCGTACGCACCTGCGAGCGCAGCACCTGCGGCCACGCCGCGCGCACCGGCAGGTCGTAGCGACGGTCGGCCTTGAAGCCGTTGCCATCCACACGCACGCGCACCTTGGCCACGCTGTGGCCCTCGCGCGCCGACAACGGGAAGCTCAACGTGGTCTTGGCATCGGCATTGAGCTGCACGCTGCGGGTGCCCTCGCTCAGGCTGAGTGGGCCTTCGCTGTCCACGCGCACGTTGAACTGACCCGGCTTGCCGGTGAAGTTCTGCACGTCCAGGGTCACCGTACTGCGGTCACCCGGGGCGAGCACGCGCGGCATGCTGGCCTCCGCCAGGATCGGCGCGCGCACGATGGTTTCCACATCGCGCTTGCCGTACTGGTCATCGCTGTAGACCAGCGCCGACACGCGCAGGGTGCCATTGAAGTCCGGCACCTTCAGACGGATGCGGGCAATGCCCTTGGCATCGAGCTGCACCGGGCCGGAGAACAGGTCCACGGTCTGCACGCGCGCGGTCGGCCGCTTGGCCTGCGGCAACGCCTGCAGCGCCATGTCGCCACCGAACTTCAACTTGCCACTGCTGCCGTCGAAGCTCTCGATCACCCGGCTGTAGATGTCATAGGCATCGATGCCAAGGCGACGCTGGGCAAAAAAGTGTGCGCCGGCATCGGGCACCGGGAAGCGGGTGATGTTGAGAATGCCCACGTCCACCGCCGAAACAGTGACGTGCGCGGTTTTGCCGGCCAGCTGCGGTGCGCTGACCGTCACCGGCAGGTCCTGCTCCGGTCGCATCTGCTTGGGTGCGACCAGGCCGACGGCCACGGTGCGGCCCTTGCGGTCCATCGGCACGTGCACCACGCCCACCGCGCGGGCCGGGGTGATCTTGCTCGGCGCACTGCCACCGCGGAACACCAGCGCGGTGATGTACACGTCGTGGCGCTCCCAATCGGCAGTGACCGGGATCTTGTAGGTGGCACCGGGCTTGGCGTCGATGTCCTGCACGTACAGCATGCGGTCGGTCTCGACCATCAACACGCCCTTGCCGGCGTGCGGCGGGGTCACCGTCACTTCCAGGGTATCGCCGGCCTTGTAGCCGGTCTTGTCCAGGCCCAGCTTGACCTTGTCCGGGCGGGCATCGAGGCCACGGTTGTCATCGCCCCAGCTCCAGCCGGCGCGGAACGGATAGCGGCTGGTCAGGCCGGTGGACGGATCGAACACGTCCACCCGGTACTCACCCCACTCCACCGGGAAGTCGAAGGCGACCGCGCTGCCGCCGGCATCGACGGTACGGGTTTCCTTGTTTTCGAAACGGCGGGTGAAATCGTAATCCCAGCGGTTGTCGTTGAAGGTCCAGTGGTAGTCGCGCAGCTCGCGCACCAGGGTGATCTTCAGGCCCTTGGCTGGCTGCGGCTTGCCGTCCGCATCCACGCGCATCAGTTCAAAGCGCGCGTTGCCGTTGGAATCAGCGCCGTCGTCCGGATTGAACAACGGGCGCACACCGACCAGCGCGGCAGCCGGCCACACCACCCGCTTCAGGGTGCGGGTGACCGTGCGGCCACCGGTTTCATACAGGCTGCCGGACAGCACCACCGCGATCGGCGCTTTCGCCTTGGTCGCTTCTTCCGGCAACGACACGTCTTCGCGCAGCTGGCCATTGGCCGGCAGCGTGGTATCGATCACATCCTTGGCTTCGCGCGGCAGCTGCAGGGTCGGGTCGCCGAAGAAGTAACCCGGCAGCCCCTCAACCGGCTTCTGTTCGGCGGCCACCGCCATGCGCGCGGTGAAGCGGTTGCCATCGGCCGGGGCACCATACAGATAGGCACCGTTGGCCTGCAGACGCAGGTCTTCGCCCGGCTTCAGCGTTTTCTGGGCACTGTCCAGGTCCAGCTTCATGCGCTCGGGCAGGAACTCCTCGATGCGCAGGGTCATGCCCTGGATCGCTTCCTTGCTGGCCGGGTCGGTGCGGAACTCAACCTGCCAGCGCCCGGTCGGCGCCTCGGCGGGAATGGTCTGCTCGAAATTGATGTAGCCCTGTTCGCCCGGTTGCACGCGGGTTTCGCGGAAGGTCTTGCCGTCGGGCTGCTTCAGGCGCAGGAACACCGGCTGGCTCTTCACCGGCTTGCCGTCGTTGTCGCGGAGCAGCGCGGACAGGCGCACCGTCTCACCCGGGCGGTACAGGTCGCGGCCCGACCAGGCGTAGACATCGAACCAGGCGTTGTCACGGCCGGCCACGGCGAACTCGCTCAGGTCCAGCGCGGGCTGGTTGAAGGGCAGGAAGCTGGTGTCCTTGCCGCTGCTGGCGACCAGCACGTGGGTGGCATCCAGGGTGTAGTTCAGCAGCGCATTGCCGTTGCTGTCGGTGCTGCCCTTCAGCACCACCTCACCCTTGGCATCGAGCACGCGCAGGTCGATGCCCTTCAGCGATGCACCGTCCTTCAGCGCGGCGGTGTGTACGAACAGCTTGTCCTTGTAGGCACGGGTGTGCAGGCCGATGTCGCTGACCGAGAAGAAGGCGGTATCGAACTCGCCCTCGTAGTCACCGGTGCGCTTGAGCAGGGCGAAATACAGCCCCGGCTCCTGCAGCTCCTTGATGTCCTGGGTCGGCAGGTAGGTCAGCACCCGCTCGTTCTGCTTGCCACCCAGAATGAAGCGGTTGACGTAGACCGGCTCGGCCAGCTTGTTGATCGGGCTGCGCTCGTAGTCGCTGCTCAGTTCCCAGCTGCCACGGCGACCGCCGCGCTGGTACTGGCTGAAGAAGGTCGGCAGGTCCTTTTCGCGCACGCGCAGGAACTCGACATCGACTTCCGGCACGTTCACCGACACCACCGGCAGGCCACGGCTGTCCTTGGCCGGCAGCACGCTGCCCTGCGAGGCGAAACCGGCCACCGGCTTCAGCTCGCCGCTGAACACCTTCTGCTTCAGTTCCTTGCCCAGGCGACTGCCATCGGCGGCCAGCAGGTCCGGCGAGACCCCCAGGCTGAATTCCTTGCCGGCTTCGACAAAGGGATAGCGCAGGGTCAGGCCGTCATCGGACAGGGTCCAGCTGCTGTCATCGTTGCCGACCTTCTCTTCGAAGCGCACCAGCTTGTCGAAGTCCTGGGTGCCGACCAGCGGGCGCGAGAACTCCAGCGCCAGCGACAGGCCTTCACTTTTCTGGTCCGGGTAGGCACGCAGCAGGGTGAACTCCTTCACCTGCTCGGCCTTGGTGGCGATGGCCTCGCCGCTGGCCTTGGGCAGCTGCCCGCTGTCGTTGCGACAACCGGCCAGGCCTGCCAACAGGCTGCCTGCCAAGAGCGCCGCCGCCCACCCCCACCGCATCCGCCGTGCCGGACCGCTCATGTCGTCACTCCTTGATCGAGGTGCCCATTATAGGGCCGCCGCGTCAAGGCGTTGACGCCGGGCACCCGGCAACGGAAACCCGGTAGTCGCCAACCTTGGTTGGCGCTGTGCCTCCCCCTGCCGACGTTGTGCCAACCGAGGTTGGCACCCACCACAACAGGTCCGGAAACCCGGTAGTTGCCAACCTTGGTTGGCGCTGTCCGTCACGCGCCTGCTGCCCGCCTTGTGCCAACCAAGGTTGGCATCTACCAGAGCAGGTCCAGCGCGGGTGCCCGGTGGAGCATCGGAACGGGCCCCGCCCTACCCCGGCAGGTACAGGTCCACATAGTCGGTCACCGGCATCGCCGCCAGCGCGACCGGGTCCAGCGAGGCGGCCAGGATGCGCTGCTGCTGGGCAGTCGGGAAGCGGTGTGCCAGGTGCCGGCGGAACTTGTCCATCAGCAGCGGAATACCCTCTTCGCGCCGGCGCGCGTGGCCCAGCGGGTACTCCACCAGCACCTCCGGCAGCGCGCTGCCATCACTGAAACGCACGCTCAGGCCGTTGGCAATGCTGCGCTTGTCCGGGTCCAGGTAGTCGGCGCTGAGCTGCGGGTCTTCATGGCAGGCCATCTTCGCCCGCAGTGCGTCGATGCGCGGATCGGCCGCCATGTCGTCCTCGTAGTCCTCGGCCACCAGCCGTCCATGCAGCAACGCGATGGCGACCATGTACTGCACGCAGTGATCGCGGTCTGCGGGGTTATGCAGCGGTCCCTGCTTGTCGATGATGCGGATGCAGGCTTGCTGGGTACGGATCGCGATGTGCTCGATGTCCTCGACCTTCCGCCCCAACGCGCGCAGCTGGTGGTGCAGCAGGACCGCTGCCTCCACCGCCGTCTGCCCGTGGAACTCGGCCGGGAAACTGATCTTGAACAACACGTTCTCCATCACGTAGCTGCCGAAAGGGCGGCCGAGGGTCAGCGCCTGGCCATGCATCGATACCGCCTCGAAGCCCCAGGTCGGTGCACTGAGCACGCTGGGGTAGCCCATCTCGCCGGTGGCGGCCATCAGCGCCAGGCGCACGCCACGGCTGGTCGCGTCACCGGCTGCCCAGCTCTTGCGCGAGCCGGTGTTGGGCGCATGCCGGTAAGTGCGCAGCGCCTGCCCATCCACCCAGGCCAGCGACACCGCGCTGAGCATGCGCTCGCGGTCCAACCCGAGCATCTGCGCGACGACGGCGGTGGTGGCCACCTTGACCAGCAGCACGTGGTCCAGGCCAACGCGGTTGAAGGAGTTCTCCAGCGCCAACACGCCCTGGATCTCGTGCGCTTTGATCATCGCCAGCAGCACGTCGTGCACGGTCGGTGGCGGGCGTCGCAACGCGGCCGCATTGCGGCCGAGCCAGTCGGCTACGGCAAGGATGCCACCCAGGTTGTCCGAGGGGTGGCCCCATTCGGCGGCCAGCCAGGTGTCGTTGAAATCCAGCCAGCGCACCATCGCGCCGATGTTGAAGGCCGCCTGCACCGGATCGAGTACGAAGTTGGTGCCAGGGACACGCGCGCCATTGGCCACGCTGATGCCCGGCACCAGCGGTCCCAGCAGCTTGCTGCAGGCGGGGAAGGACAGCGCCTCCAGCCCGCAGCCAAGCGTGTCGAGCAGGCAGTGATGCGCGGTCTGGAACGCCTGCGGCGAATCAATGCGGGTGTCACGCACGTAGTCGACGACGTCCACCAGCAGCGCATCCCAGGCTGCACGCGTGTTGGATGGGGTGTGGCTGCTGGACATCGTGGGTCTCCTCGTTGGGGTGCACGGTTACCCGTGCACCATGCCAACCAAGGTTGGCATCTACCAAAGCAATCGGTCTCCGCGGCCCGGTAGTCGCCAACCTTGGTTGGCGACTACCAGAGCATCACCTAGCCGGCACCCGCACCTTGCCTTCCATCAGCACGCGGGCACTGCGGCTCATGATGGCCTTGGATACCGTCCACTGACCGTCAACGAGCGCCGCCTGCGCACCCACACGCAACGTGCCGGAGGGATGACCGAAGGTCACCGCTTCACGTTCACCGCCACCGGCCGCACGATTGACCAGCGTGCCGGGGATTGCCGCGGCGGTACCGATCGCCACTGCAGCGGTGCCCATCATCGCGTGGTGAAGCTTGCCCATCGACAGCGCGCGTGCATGCAGATCAATGTCCGCAGCCGGAATCTCCTTGCCGCTGGACGACACGTAGTCCTGCGCGGGGGCGACGAAAGCCACCTTCGGCGTGTGCTGGCGGGTGGCCGCATCTTCCAGCGCCTGGATCAGGCCCATGCGCAAGGCGCCATAGGCACGGATCTTCTCGAAGCGCTCCAGCGCCGCCTTGTCTTCATTGATCGCCGGCTGCAGTTCGGTGCCGGTGTAACCGAGGTCGGCAGCGTTGAGGAAGATGGTCGGGATGCCGGCAGTGATCATCGTCACCTCGAAACTGCCCACGCCCGGCACGTCCAGCGTATCGACCAGGTTGCCGGTGGGGAACATCGCGCCAGCGTCGCCATCGTCGGACGGGTCGATGAATTCCAGCTGGATCTCTGCGGCCGGGAAGGTCACACCATCCAGCTCGAAATCGCCGATCTCCTGCACTTCACCATCGCGCATCGGCACGTGGGCGATGATCGTCTTGCCGATGTTGGCCTGCCAGATACGCACGGTGCACAGGCCATCGCGCGGTACCCGCGACGGATGGATCAGGCCGTTGGCGATGGCGAACGGGCCGACGGCGGTGCTGAGATTGCCGCAGTTGCCGCTCCAGTCCACGAATGCCGTGTCGATCGACACCTGGCCATACAGGTAATCCACGTCGTGGTCGGGCACCGAAGCGGTGGAAATGATCACGCACTTGCTGGTGCTGGACGTCGCGCCGCCCATACCGTCGGTCTGCTTGCCATACGGGTCGGGCGAACCGATCACGCGCATCAGCAGCGCATCACGCGCGGCGCCCGGCACCTGTGCGGCTTCGGGCAGGTCCTGCAGGCGGAAGAACACGCCCTTGCTGGTGCCGCCACGCATGTAGGTGGCAGGAATACGGAGTTGCGGGAGGAAGGTCATGGATCGGTTCCTTACAATGAAAGACGGCCCGTTGCCGGGCCGTCGGATGTCTCACGCCACCTTGGCGCCTTCCAGGAAGTCCTGGGCGAAGCGCTGCAGCACACCACCTGCCTCGTAGATCGCCACTTCCTCGTCGCTGTCCAGGCGGCAGGTGACCGGCACGATCACGTCCTGGCCGTCGCGGCGGTGGATGACCACGCGCAACTCGGCGCGCGGCGTCCGCTCACCAATCACGTCGAAGGTCTCGGTGCCATCGATGCCCAGAGTCAGGCGGGTGGTACCCGGCTTGAACTCCAGTGGCAGCACGCCCATGCCGATCAGGTTGGTGCGATGGATACGCTCGAAGCCTTCGGCAACGATCGCCTCCACACCGGCCAGGCGCACGCCCTTGGCGGCCCAGTCACGCGAACTGCCCTGTCCGTAGTCGGCACCGGCGATGATGATCAGCGGCTGCTTGCGCTCCATGTAGGTCTCGATCGCCTCCCACATGCGCATGACCTTGCCTTCCGGTTCCACGCGCGCCAGCGAGCCCTGCTTCACGCTGCCGTCTTCGTTGCGCACCATTTCGTTGAACAGCTTCGGGTTGGCGAAGGTGGCACGCTGCGCGGTCAGGTGGTCGCCGCGGTGGGTGGCGTAGGAATTGAAGTCCTCTTCCGGCAGGCCCATCTTCGCCAGGT
>NZ_QAIJ01000272.1:0-10220 GCF_003060985.1 Stenotrophomonas sp. HMWF023 | reverse complement strand
CTCACCGGCAGCACTCGAGGCCAGGATCGCGTTGGACGGCGACAGGTGGTCGGTGGTGATGTTGTCCGGCAGCACCGCCAGCGCACGCATGCCCGCCAGCGTGCGCTCACCGGCCAGTGCGCCCTCCCAGTACGGCGGACGGCGGATGTAGGTGCTCTGCGCGCGCCAGTCATACAGCGGGCTGACCTTTGCAGCGTGCTCCACGCGCACGTTGAACATCGGGTTGTAGACGCTGCGGAACTGCTCCGGCTTCACCGCAGCCTTCACCACCGCGTCGATTTCAGCGTCGCTCGGCCAGATGTCCTTCAGGCGCACCTCGTTGCCGTCGGTGTCCACGCCCAGCACATCCTTTTCGATGTCGAAGCGGATGGTGCCGGCGATGGCGTAGGCGATCACCAGCGGCGGCGAGGCGAGGAAGGCCTGCTTCGCGTACGGATGGATGCGGCCATCAAAGTTGCGGTTGCCCGACAGCACAGCAGTCGCGTACAGATCACGATCGATGATTTCCTGCTGGATCTTTGGATCCAGCGCGCCGCTCATGCCATTGCAGGTGGTGCAGGCGAAGGCGACGATGCCGAAGCCCAGCTTCTCCAGGTCCGGCAGCAAGCCGGCCTCTTCCAGGTACAGCTGCACCGCCTTCGAACCCGGCGCGAGCGACGACTTCACCCACGGCTTGCGCAGCAGGCCGCGCTCGTTGGCCTTGCGTGCCAGCAGCGCCGCAGCGATCACGTTGCGCGGGTTGGAGGTGTTGGTGCAGCTGGTGATGGCGGCGATGATCACCGCTCCGTCGGGCATCAGACCCTGTGCCTGTTCGGCCTTGCCGGCCTCAAGCTTGGCGGCATCGGCGATGCCACGCTCGACCAGTTCCGATACCGGCAGGCGGCGATGCGGATTGCTCGGGCCAGCCATGTTGCGCACCACCGTCGACAGATCGAAGCGCAGCACGCGCTCGTACTCCGCGGCGGCCAGGTCATCGGCCCACAGGCCGGTGCTGCGCGCATAGTTTTCAACCAGTGCGACCTGCTTTTCCTCGCGACCGGTCAGGCGCAGGTAATCAAGCGTCTGCCCGTCGATGTAGAACATCGCGGCGGTGGCGCCGTATTCGGGGCACATGTTGGAGATGGTGGCGCGGTCACCGATGGTCAGTGCAGCGGCACCCTCACCGAAGAATTCAAGCCAGGCGCCGACCACGCGTTCCTTGCGCAGGAACTCGGTCAGGGCCAGCACCACGTCGGTGGCGGTGATATCCGGCTGCGGCTTGCCGGTCAGCTCGACACCGATGATGTCCGGCAGGCGCATCCACGACGCGCGGCCCAGCATCACGTTCTCCGCTTCCAGGCCGCCCACGCCGATGGCGATCACGCCCAGCGCGTCCACATGCGGGGTATGGCTGTCGGTGCCCACACAGGTATCGGGGAAGGCCACGCCGTCCTGCACGTAGATCACCGGCGACATCTTCTCCAGGTTGATCTGATGCATGATGCCGTTGCCCGGCGGAATCACGTCCACGTTCTCGAAGGCCAGCTTGGTCCAGTCGATGAAGTGGAAGCGGTCTTCATTGCGGCGATCCTCGATGGCGCGGTTCTTCTCGAACGCCTGCGGATCGAAACCACCGCACTCCACCGCCAGCGAGTGATCGACGATCAGCTGCACTGGCACCACCGGGTTGACCTTGGCCGGGTCACCGCCCTTGTCGGCGATCGCATCACGCAGGCCAGCGAGGTCGACCAGCGCGGTCTGGCCGAGGATGTCATGGCACACCACGCGCGCCGGGAACCACGGGAAGTCCAGGTCGCGACGGCGCTCGATCAACTGCTTCAGCGAGTCGGTCAACGTGGCCGGGTCGCAGCGACGCACCAGGTTTTCGGCCAGCACGCGCGAGGTATACGGCAGCGTGGCATAGGCACCGGACTGGATGGCATCGACCGCGGCGCGCGCGTCGAAGTAGTCCAGCGAGGCGCCGGGGAGGTTCTTGCGATAGTCGATATTCATGGGCTGGCGGAATACTTGAGGCGGGCCGGGTGCCGGCGATGCGGCGGCGAAAACATCCGGCCGGCACGGGGCCGGCCGGATGCATGCAGCAGTTGAACAGTGGCGATGATCAGGAACGCTTGTCGATGGCGACGAAGTCGCGATCTTCCGGGCCGATGTAGTTGGCGCTCGGGCGGATGATCTTGCCGTCGATGCGCTGCTCGACGATGTGCGCGCTCCAGCCGGCGGTGCGGGCGATCACGAACAACGGGGTGAACATCGCGGTCGGCACGCCCATCATGTGGTAGCTGACGGCGCTGAACCAGTCGAGGTTCGGGAACATCTTCTTGATGTCCCACATCACCGTTTCCAGGCGCTCGGCGATGTCGTACATCTTCAGGCTCGACTGCTCTTCGGACAGTTCGCGGGCGACGTCCTTGATCACCTTGTTGCGCGGATCGGACACGGTGTAGACCGGGTGGCCGAAACCGATCACCACTTCCTTGCGCTCGACGCGGGCCTTGATGTCTTCCTCGGCTTCGTCCGGATTGTCATAGCGCTTCTGCACTTCGAAGGCCACTTCGTTGGCGCCGCCGTGCTTGGGACCGCGCAGTGCACCGATGCCACCGCAGATCGCGCTGTACATGTCGCTGCCGGTGCCGGCAATGACGCGGCAGGCGAAGGTCGAGGCGTTGAACTCGTGTTCGGCATACAGGATCAGCGAAGTGTGCATCGCCTTCACCCACGAATCCTGCGGCTTCTCGCCGTGCAGCAGGTGCAGGAAGTGACCACCGATGGAGTCATCGTCGGTTTCCACGTCGATCGCGCGACCGTTGTGGCTCCAGTGGTACCAGTACAGCAGCATCGAGCCCAGGCAGGCCATCAGCTTGTCGGCGATGTCACGTGCGCCCGGATGGTTGTGGTCGTCCTTCTCCGGCGACACGCAGCCGAGCACGGACACGCCGGTGCGCATCACGTCCATCGGGTGCGCCGACGGCGGCAGCTCTTCCAGCGCAGCCTTCACCGCAGCCGGGATGCCACGCAGCGACTTCAGCTTGGCCTTGTACGAAACCAGCTCGGCGCGGGTCGGCAGCTTGCCGTGCACCAGCAGGTAGGCGATTTCCTCGAACTCACTGGTGTTGGCCAGGTCCAGGATGTCGTAGCCGCGGTAATGCAGGTCGTTGCCACTGCGGCCGACGCTGCACAGCGCGGTGTTGCCGGCGGCGGTGCCGGACAGGGCGACGGACTTCTTCGGCTTGAAGGTCGGGGTTGCGGTCGTATCGTTCATGTTTCCCTCCGAAACTTGATGGTGCAGGGTACTGCTTATTTCTTGGCGGCGAACAGCGCATCGAGCTGCTGCTCGAAGGCGTGGTAGCCGATACGGTCATACAGCTCCTCGCGGGTCTGCATGCTGTCGATCAGGTTGCGCTGGTGGCCTTCGCGGCGGACCGTCTGGTAGACGTTCTCGGCCGCCTTGTTGGCGGCGCGGAACGCCGACAGCGGGAACAGCTGGATGGCCACACCGGCAGAGGCCAGCTCGTCGCGGCTGAACAGCGGGGTCGCGCCGAATTCAGTGATGTTGGCCAGCACCGGCACCTTCACCGCATCAACGAAGCGGCGGTAGGTTTCCAGGTCGTAGGCAGCCTCGGCGAAGATGCCGTCGGCACCGGCTTCGACGCAGGCGATGGCGCGCTCGATGGCCTTGTCCACGCCGTCCACCTGGATGGCGTCGGTGCGTGCGATCAGGAAGAAGTCCGGATCGGTCTTGGCATCGGCAGCCGCCTTCACGCGGTCGACCATTTCGCCCTGCGAGACGATCTCCTTGCCCGGGCGATGACCGCAGCGCTTGGCGCCGACCTGGTCTTCGATGTGGCAGGCGGCTGCGCCGGCCTTGATCAGCGACTTCACGGTGCGCGCGATGTTGAACGCGCTCGGGCCGAAGCCGGTATCGATGTCGACCATCAGCGGCAGGTCGCAGACATCGGTGATGCGGCGCACGTCCACCAGCACGTCTTCCAGGGTGTTGATGCCCAGGTCCGGCAGGCCCAGCGAGCCGGCAGCAACACCGCCGCCGGACAGGTAGATGGCGCGGAAACCGGCGCGCTTGGCCAGCAGCGCATGGTTGGCGTTGATCGCGCCGATCACCTGCAGCGGCGATTCGGCAGCCAGCGCCTCGCGGAAGCGGGCACCAGCAGAGAAGGGGGTGGAAGCGGTCATGCGGCGATCCAGGTTGAAGGACAGGGAGGTAAGCGCAAGCACCATGCCAACCTGCAAGCGATTGATTTCACGGGGATGACCGCCCAACCCGGGTGAAACATATGAAACATTGAAACAGATGTATCATGAAACATCGTCACTCCCGATCCCCGCACCATGTACCTGCCCCGCTCGCCCCTGCGCCACGCCGATGCCGACCCCGGTCGTCCGGTGATCTGGACCGTCAGCGTCTCGCGCCTGACCGGCCTGCTGGGCGATGTCATTCCCGAATTCGACCGCCGCGCACGCATCGAGCAGATCAACCTCGGCTTCGAGGAAGCAGTGGAAGTGATCGGCCAGCGCCTGCGCCGCGAGCACTGCGACGTGGTGATCGCCGGCGGCTCCAACGCGGCCTGGTTGCGCGGGCGCCTGGACCTGCCGCTGGTGCCGATCCAGGCCAACGGTTTCGATCTGATGGAAGCGCTGGCGCGGGCGCGCCGCATCGCCCCGCGCATCGGGCTGGTTACCCACGCAAGCGATGTGCCGGTGTTCAGCAGCTTCCAGCAGAGCTTCGGCCTGGACATCGAGCATCGCCGTTTCGTCACCCGCGAAGACGCGCGCGATTGCATCGCCGACCTGCGCGCCAACGGCATCGAAGTGATCGTCGGCACCGGCATGGCCATCGACCATGCCGAGCAGGCCGGACTGCCGGGCGTGCTGCTGTACTCGGCCGATTCGGTGCGGCAGGCCTTCGAGCACGCGCTGGAACTGACCCAGACCCTGGCACGCTCGGCGGACGCGCGCCCGGCCGCACGCCGAAGGGCTGCACCGCGCGCCGATGCACATGCGCTGCTCGGCGACAGCAACGCGATGGCCGACGTGCGCGCGCAGATCGCGCTGTACGCCCCGCACGACAGCACCGTACTGGTCACCGGCGAGACCGGCACCGGCAAGGAACTGGTAGCGCGGCAGCTGCATGCGGCCAGCGGCCGGCGGGGGCGCTTCGTCGCACTGAACTGCGGCGCGATCAGCGAATCGCTGCTGGAAGCGGAACTGTTCGGCTACAGCGATGGCGCCTTCACCGGTGCGCGGCGTGGTGGTCGCGTCGGCCTGGTCGAGGCCGCCGATGGCGGCACCTTGTTCCTGGATGAGATTGGTGAACTGCCGCTGCCATTGCAGACCCGCCTGCTGCGCGTGCTGGAAGAACGCGAGGTGCTGCGCGTCGGCGAAACCGAACCGACGCCGGTCGACCTGCGCGTCGTCGCCGCCACCCTGCAATCGCTGGAGCAGCGCGCGGCGGCTGGCAGCTTCCGCCGCGATCTCTACTACCGGCTGGCGGCGCTGCGCATCGCGCTGCCCACTCTGCGTGCGCGTCGCGGCGATATCCCGCTGCTGACCACGCACTTCTTCCGCCAGCTGCGCGGCATCGATGCGCCGCTGGATGCAGAAGCGCAGGCCCTGCTCAGCGCTGCCGACTGGCCGGGCAACGTGCGTGAGCTGCGCAATCTGGTGGATCGGCTGCGCATCCACTGGCAGCCGGGTGAAGGCCTGATCGATGCCGCGCGGCTGCTGCAGCTGGCACCGGAGCTGGTGAACGAAGGCGTCACGGCGCTACCGGTGGAAAGCAACGGCAAGCGCCCGCCGCGTGCGCAGCTGGAGGCGCTGCTGCAGGAACACCACAATGACCGCGAAGGCATGGCACAGGCGCTGGGCGTCTCACGCACCACGCTGTGGCGGTGGCTGCGTGCGGAGGGGTTGTAGTCGAGCGATGCTCGACTACAAAAGAGCATCACCAACGTTGAGCGCAATCGAGTCCTCGATATTGATCCTCATTGATTGCAGCCTGATTAGTAGCGAGCCCTGCAGACGAGTCAAAGCCAAATAAGAAATCCGCTGGTCAAACAGATCATATTCAGCACCAACCTCAAAAGCCAAGAAAATTTACTCCACAGAATCAACCATTGCACGAGCCAGCTCAAGCTGCAGCTTTCTCGACAAATCATCCATACTTGAATAAACAACAATCCGATTTGTTCGAACGTCGAATGGCACGTCACGGGGCCGCCTAGAGACCAAAATAGTCCTCTTTCCCAGCGCCTGCGCTATACCAAGCTCATAGAAAACGTTTGGATTTCGGCCATCAATGTTTGCCACCACAATCCCCGCCCGCTTTATCAGGTCGAGAACGTGCGGAAACACCTCCCCCCTAATAAACTCTTCATCCCCCCTAACCGCCCGCAACCCCATCTGCATGCAAGCCAACGAAATCGCCGAGTAAGTATCAGAATGGACTTCACTAAACGGCGTTAGGACAAAAACCATTCGCTCATCTACACGACCATCAATTTCGCCTTCAAGAAAAGGACTGCGCCGCCCCCCTTGGGAGCCAGCCAACTTCCCCGTAATCATATCCTGAGAAGATATAAGAAGATGATTCGCATCCTTCCACCTTGCCTCAGTTGACATCAACCTATCATTAAGTTCCGTAATGTCATCCTCAATAGATTTACGAAACATTTCAAGCTCAATTCGCTTGAGTTTTTCGTCGTACCTAGCAGCCCTGCTCTTCGTATAAACATACATCGAAAGAGACAGCAGGAACGAAAACACTCCCACGGACAAGCCAATCAACCAAACCTTGTCGGTCAAAAAATTCACGCTTCACCCCGCGAAAGCAACCCACTAACCGCCAAGAATAGCGATGAGATTGAAATTAGATAGCTCAATGACGCAACGCCAGCGACGGCCCAGAACTTGTCACTTGCAAAAAGCGCTTCCGACCGACGCCAAGCTACAACAATAATAATAGAAACCAACAAGCTCAGAACAAAGAAAGAAAGTGTCAAATGCGCGGACTCTACCCCGCCTGCACGAGAGATTACGCCCGCCGCAAACAAACTTGCTGAAAGAAAAATGATATCCACAGGCAGAGAAAGAAAAGCGCCAACGACGTCATCAGCAGAAACATTCTTATCTATGAAAAGTTTGATAAGAAATTTCGCAAACAATAATGATCCAGGCAGAATAAATTCAATTAACTGCATTCCGCATCCCCTGCGACGCAAAAACTCAAGAAAGAGAAGGGGGACATGTTGGGACAATCAGCAACCAGTTTTCAAGGGAAATTTGTACCACTCTCACGGGTACAGCAGACGCTTGCTCCAGCGCCCTTCGGCACCCGCTTCGTAGCACCAGCGCTCGTGCAGGCGGAACTGCGCGCCGTACCAGAACTCGATGCGGTCAGGCACCACCCGCAGACCACTCCAGCCGTCCGGACGCGGCACATCCTTGCCGTCGAAACGTGCCTCGACCTCGGCCACGCGCGCGTCGAACTCCTCGCGCGTGTTCAAGGTCTTCGACTGCAGCGACGCCCACGCGCCGATCTGGCTCATGCGCGGACGGCTGGCGAAATAGGCATCGGCTTCGGCATCTGCCACCTGCTCCACGCGCCCCTCGACGCGCACCTGGATGCCAGCCTCGCGCAGACTGCGCCACAGGAACAGCAGCGCTGCCTGCGGATTGGCCTGCAGTTCGCTGCCCTTGTGGCTGTCCAGATGGGTGTAGAACACGAAGCCGCGCTCGTCGAACGCCTTCAGCAGCACGGTGCGCGCCGACGGCCGGCCCTGCGTATCGGCAGTGGCGACGGTCATCGCATTGGGCTCCACCTCACGGCTCTGTTTGGCTTCTTCGAACAGAGCAGCGAAGGTCGACAGGGCTTCGGCGTACAGGTCGCTCATGACAGCATTCTTCTCACACGGTTTGGGCTATTGTGGCGGCATGGTCGCTGCTGCGTACATGCCCCAGGTGAAAGGATTCCCCGAAACAGTGGTCGAGCAGGCGCTGGATGACGCGCTGGGCAGCAGTACAGCCGTTCCAGTATTGGCGATCAGCGGCCTGCAGGGGAGCGGCAAATCGACGCTGGCCGCGCAGGTGGCCGCCCGTGCCCAGACCCGTGGCCTGAACGCCGCAACGCTCTCCATCGACGATGTTTACCTCACCCGCGCGCAGCGCCAGCGCCTGGCACGTCAGGTGCATCCCTTGTTGATCACCCGTGGCCCGCCAGGCACCCATGACCTGCCGCTGGCGCATGCGGTGCTGGATGCAGTGGCCGCACGACAGCCGCTGGCCCTGCCCCGCTTCGACAAACTGGCCGACGAGCGCCTGCCCGAAGCGCAGTGGCCGCAACTCGAAAAACCGCTGGACCTGCTGGTGTTCGAGGGCTGGTTCCTCGGCACTCCGGCGCAGGACGCGTCCGAACTGGATACTCCTCTGAACGCCCTGGAGCGCGAGGCCGATGCCGATGGCCGCTGGCGGCGCTGGTGCAACCAGTCGCTGGCCCGCGACTATCCGGCGCTGTGGCAGCGCTGTGATCGCCTTTGGTTCCTGCAACCCCCTGATTTCTCGGTGGTACCGCGTTGGCGCTGGCAGCAGGAGCAGAACCTGCAGGCGGCCCAACCGGGCCGGCACGGCATGAGCCGGCCACAGCTGGAGCGCTTCGTGCAGTACTACGAGCGGGTCAGCCGGCAGGCATTGCGTGCGCTGCCGGCCATTGCCGACCGGATGGTGGTGCTGGATGCGCAGCGCCAGGTGCAGGCGCTGCGCTGAGCAGGCTCACTCCACCAGGAAGGTGATCCTCAGGTTCACCCGCCATTCGGTGATCTCACCGTTGCCGTCGGTGACCACCTTGGTCTCGTTGATCCAGGCGCCCTGGATGCCCTTGACCGTCCCGGACACCTTCTTCAATCCGCTGCGCACTGCGTCCTCCACGCTCTTGGGCGAGGACGCATTGATTTCGATGACCTTGGCAACCGACATGGCAGGTACTCCGTCAGGCGCGGGAAACCCCGCAGGAACCTCCACCCTGACGTGAAGAACGTAAAGGCGAAGGCACGGAGGTGTTAGCATCAGAGGGCATGAATCCCGCTCCGAACCTGATCCTGATCGGCCCGATGGGCGCCGGTAAAACCTGCATCGGCCGCCGCCTCGCCGAGCGCTTCACGCTGGACTTCGTCGACGTCGACCAGGCCATCGTCGATGCGACCGGGGCCAGCATCCCCACGATCTTCGAGCATTCCGGCGAAACCGGCTTCCGCGCCCATGAGCGCGAGGCGCTGGCGCAGGTGCTGGCCGGCCGTGGCCAGCTGGTGTCCACCGGCGGGGGCGCCGTGCTTGATCCGGACAATCGTGCCCTTATCGCCCGGCGTGGCTTTGTCGTCTACCTGCGGGTCAGCGTCGCAGCCCAGCTGGAGCGCCTGTCACGCGACAAGGCGCGCCCCCTGCTGCAGCGGCCGGACCGCGAACAGGTGCTGCATGATCTGGCTGCGCATCGCGATCCGCTGTATCGCGACCTGGCCGATGTCACCCTTGATACCGACCCGTTTACCGCAGCCGATGCGACCGCCCAGCTTGTGCTCAAGCTGGCCGCGCACTGGCAGCGACAGGACCCCACTGCATGACTTCCCCTGCCCTGCTGCAGGTCGCCGTTGGCGGCGACCGCCCCTATTCCATCACCATCGGCACCGGCGCCCAGGCCGACGGCGTCGCACTGGCCAGCCATGTGCGCGGCCGCCATGTGCTGCTGGTCAGCGACAGCGAGGTTGCACCGCGCTATCTGGATGCCGTCAAACAGACCCTGCTGGCCGCACGTCCGGACCTGATCGTGAGTGAGCATGTGCTCGCTGCCGGCGAAGCCTCCAAGACCCTGGCCGAGTTCGGCTCGGTCATCGAGGCGCTGGCTGCGCTCGGCGCGACCCGCGATGCCTGCGTATTCGCCCTCGGCGGCGGTGTGGTCGGCGACCTCGCCGGCTTTGCCGCGGCCTGCTGGATGCGCGGCGTCGACTGCGTGCAGCTGCCGACCACGCTGCTGGCGATGGTCGACTCCTCGGTGGGTGGCAAGACCGCCGTGGATATCCCGGCCGGCAAGAATCTGGTCGGCGCGTTCCATCCGCCGCGTGCGGTGATCGCCGATACCCGCGTGCTGGCCACCCTGCCGCCGCGTGAACTGCGCGCCGGCCTGGCCGAAGTGGTCAAGTACGGTGCACTGGGTGATGCGG
>NZ_QAIJ01000271.1:0-1599 GCF_003060985.1 Stenotrophomonas sp. HMWF023 | reverse complement strand
GGGCAGCGTCGTTTCAAATCGACTCTTCAGTTGCCGGACTTGGTCTCACTGCTGCCGTGGAGAATGGTGGAGTTTCTAAGGATGTCGCCATCCACATAGCAGCCGAGAGGGCCTTGCCATCAGCTAAATATAGTCCTGCCTTTGTATGCGTACATGAGCATGTCCCTGATTCCTCGAAGGAGCTGGATCAGATCTTCAAGTATGCCCGCTGGATGCAGGATAGCAATTTGCTGAATCAGGATTCGGGAGTGAACGCTGAAATTGAGAGGCTGTATAGGATCGCAGCGGAGAATGGTCACGCTAAAGCAAACATAAACTTGCAGAATGGTAGTGTGCAGGGGCGCTATGCGCTGCGGGGGGAGGAGTCTCTTCGGCTCAGCAAGAAGCTGATTGATGATGGAGTTGCGACAGGGTACTTCTTTATTGCTGCTTACCTAAGGGGTGGTCTGTCGGGTTTGCAGCAAGATCAAGACGCCGCGCTGGTCTATTTCCGCAAGGCGGCCGATGAGGGTAGCGCGAATGCCCAATATTATCTTGGTACTAGGCTCGAGCCAAGTGGCGCTGCTCCAGAAGTTGCCATGCAGATGTATCTTTGCGCGGCCGAGCAAGGGAATGGAGACGCAGCTGTCGCTTTGGGAGTGTATCGGAGGAGGTATGGGCGCTACGAAGAGTCGTTTCACGCCTTCCAGTTGGGAGTGCGCGCCGGAAGCGCTAGCGCGGCATCATTCTTGGGTCATGCCTTCCGAGCAAAAGGCCCTGAGGACGAATTGTTCTACTTGGGTCAGACGGAGGATGTAGAGCGCTCTGATCGGTACGTAAGAGTCTGGAGGACACTCGCTAATTACTCGTACGCAACTCCAAGGGCTCTCGAGGTGAACGATATTCTTCCTCCTCCCCCAGCTATTTTGCCGCCTTGGTCAGGGAAGCTTAAATGGCTAGTAGAGCGAGAAGCGGAAGTTCCCCCGCCCAAGCCTAGCGAGACGCAAATTACAGAATTTGCGAAAGCACAGATGCTTGATCCCGCCACCGGCAAACTAATTAAACATCGTACACACACGGAACGGTAGGTCGGATCCAAGGAACAGACTCCTCCAGAGGTGTGGAGCTTGATGTCCACTAGGGCCTGCGAGATGAATGCGGCGGTCGCCTCGCAAGAAGGGCCTTTTCTTCATTCGTCGTGGCATGCGGGCCAGATCTCGTGCCCTTCATTTGAGCGCTGCTGGTTCCTCGGAAAAATGCATTCAGGGACTGATTCAGTGCTTCGCTGAGGTCCCCAATGTGCGAAAGCTCGGTGTCTCTCGCTTGTTCTCCCAAGCCGATACCGAGGACCTGGTGACCCCAATGGTAAAACCCAGCTGCTCTTGGGTTAGGCCAGCTGCGGCCCGGTATTTGAGGACAATCAGCGAGTCCAGACTGATGGCCATGGACTGCCCCTGCCTCACTCCCAGAACAACATCGTCGTCAACCGCATCAAGCTGCAGAAGGCGATTGGGATCCTTTCCCCGATCATCTTCTGGGCCTTCCACATCGCCTGGGTGATGTGGAACCTCTCAATCGATGCATGGCTGGGTGCTGCCACTGCCGTCGTCTACATGGTTG
>NZ_QAIJ01000038.1:16927-24021 GCF_003060985.1 Stenotrophomonas sp. HMWF023 | reverse complement strand
CCATCTGGGGCGGCAACCTGCTGCGGGTGATGCGCCAGGCGCAGGACTACGCGGCAAAGCAGGGCGGCTAGCCGCCCTGCGGTAGTGCCGGCCGCTGGCCGGCAATCCCCAAAGACCACCGGGCATGGCCCGGCGCTACCTTTACCGGCCGATCAGCGCGTTGCGACGGCTGTAGGCGAAGTACAGCACCAGGCCGACCACGTTCCACGCCAGGAAGTACAGCTGGGTGGTGTGCGGCAGGCTGATGAACAGATAGATGCAGCCCAGCGCCGCCAGCGGGCCGACGATGAAGGCGAACGGCGTGCGGAAGGTGCGCTCGCGGTTCGGCTCACGCACGCGCAGCACCACCAGGCAGATGCCAACGGCGGTGAACGCGGCCAGGGTGCCGGCATTGGCCAGCGCGGCGATCTCGTCCAGGCGCGCCACACCGGCCAGCGCCGACACAACCACGGCGGTGAACAGCGTGGTCGCCACCGGCGTGCCGGTGCGTGCGTTGACCTTGGACAGGCCACGCGGCAGCAGACCATCGCGGCTCATCACGAAGAAGATGCGGCTTTGGCCGTACAGGAAGGCCAGCAGTACGGTCGGCAGGGCGATGATGGCGATCACGCCGATCAGCATCGCGGCGGTTGGCTGGCCCAGCTGGCGCATGATCAGTGCCAGCGGCTCGGCACTCTGGCCGAACACGGTGTAGCTCATCGCACCGATCGCGGCCAGCGCCACCAGCACGTACACGATGGTGCAGCCGACCATCGAGCCGATGATGCCGATCGACAGGTCGCGCGCCGGGTTCTTGGTTTCTTCGGCGGCGGTGGAGATCGCATCGAAGCCGTAGAACGCGAAGAAGATGATCGCCGCCGCGGCCATCACGCCGCGCTCGACGCCATCCGGCCCCAGCGTCTTGGCGAAGCCGTAGGGCATGAACGGCTGCAGGTTGTTGGTATCGAACGCCGGCAGGGCCACCGCCACGAAGATGGCCAGCGCGATCAGCTTGAACACCACCAGGATCGCGTTGAGGGTGGCGCTCTCCTTGGTACCGGCCATCAGCATCAGTGCCACCAGCCAGGTGATGACGATGGCGGGCAGGTTGATCATGCCGCCATCGACGTGCGGGCCCGCCGCGAGCATGGCCGGCAGGCGCAGGTCCCAGCCGAACTGGGTATGCACCCATTCCAGGAAGCCGACGAAATAGCCCGACCAGCCGACCGCCACGGTACTCACCACCAGCGAGTACTCCAGGATCAGGCTCCAGCCCACCACCCAGGCGAAGACTTCGCCCAGGGCACTGTAGCTGTAGGTATAGGCGCTGCCGGCAGCCGGCATCATCGTGGACAGTTCGGCGTAGGCCAATGCCGCGCAGGCACACACCGCGCCGGCGATGGCGAAGGAGATCAGCACAGCGGGGCCGGCGCGGTCGGCACCGACGCCGATCAGGGTGTAGATGCCGGTGCCGACGATGGCGCCGATGCCGAGCGCGATCAGGTGCGGCCAGCTGAGGGTCGGGACCAGGCGCCGGCCGGCTTCATGGACGGTGACGGAATCTAGGGACTTGCGCCGGAGCAGGGACATGCAGGCCTCGGAAGGGGTGACTGAGAACGACAAGTTCCCGAGTGTGACCGAACGCAGCGCAGCATTGCCACTGACGGGGGTCATGCATGGCGTGGCGCGCGCTGCGCCCCGGCCAGGCTGCCGGAATCGGCACAATCCGGTGGCAGCTACCGGTGTGCGTTCGTCCCGGCCGCTCCTACGACTCGATGTTGGCCATGCCACTGACCGAATAGCGTTCACCCGCAGCGGCATGCAGCGGGAAGGCGGCATCCAGTGCGTCCAGCGTGGCCGCATCCAGTTCCACTTGCAGCGCACCGAGGTTCTCGTCCAGCCGTGCCTGCCGCGTCGTGCCCGGGATCGGTACGATGTGCTCGCCGCGCGACAGCACCCAGGCCAGCGCCAGCTGCGAGGCGGCGATGCCGCGTTCGGCGGCCAGCGCCTGCACGGTGTCCACCAGCGCCAGGTTGCGCTGGAAGTTTTCGCCTTCGAAGCGGGGCGAGGTGCGCCGGTAATCATCGGCGTCGAAGTCATCCGGGCTGCGGATGGCGCCGGTCAGGAAGCCACGGCCCAGCGGCGAATATGGCACGAAGCCGATGCCCAGTTCCGCCGTGGTGGCCAGCACTCCGTTCTGCTCCGGCTCGCGTGACCACAGCGAGTACTCGCTCTGCACCGCAGTGATCGGGTGCACCGCATGGGCGCGGCGGAGAGTGGCCGCGGAGGCCTCGGACAGGCCCAGCCAGCGCACCTTGCCCTGTTCCACCAGGCGTGCCATCGCACCTACGGTGTCCTCGATCGGCACGGTCGGGTCGACGCGGTGCTGGTAGTACAGGTCGATGTGGTCCGCGCCCAGGCGGCGCAGGCTGGCCTCGCAGGCGGCCTGCACATAGTCCGGGCGGCCGTTGACCTGGCGCCCCTTTGGGTCAGCCGGGTCCAGGCCGATACCGAATTTGCTGGCCAGGAACACCTGGTTGCGGCGCCCGGCAATCGCGTGACCGACCAGCACCTCGTTGGTGTGCGGGCCATACACATCGGCGGTGTCGAGCAGGGTTACGCCACGGTCCAGCGCGTGCCGGATGACGGCAATGCCGTCATCGTCACTGCCGCGGCCGCCGTAGTAGGCACTCATGCCCATGCAGCCGAGGCCGAGGGCGGACACGGTCGGGCCGACGGGGCCGAGAGTACGGGTCTTCATGCGGATCTCCTTGGGGAAGACGCCACGCCTGGATGGGCAGTGGCGAGGAGCACAGCATCCTCCACGCCATCATGTGGATAAACTGCGTGCCACCGGACTTACCTTGAAGGATGGCTTCACAATGGATGCCTCCGTCCCCCTCACCGCTGTGGTCGCCTTTGTCCACGTGGCCGAACATGCCAGCTTCACCCGCGCCGCCAATGCGCTGGGCGTGTCGACCTCGGCGCTGTCGCAGAGCGTGCGTGCGCTGGAAGCGCGGATGGGCGTGCGCCTGCTGCAGCGGACCACGCGGCGGGTGAGCCTGACCGAACACGGCGCGCGTTTCCTGCAGCGCGTGCGCGGAGGCCTGGACCAGATCGACCAGGCATTTGCCGAACTGGACAGCGCGCGCTCGGTGCCTGCCGGGCGGCTGCGTGTGACCCTGCCGCGCATCGTCGCCGATCGCATGGTGCTGCCGCGGCTGCCCGACTTCCTTGCGCGTTACCCGCAGGTGCAGGTGGAACTGTGCGTCGACCCAGCGCTGACCGATCTGGTGGCCGAGGGCTTCGACGCCGGCATCCGCCTGGGCGAATCACTCGCACAGGGCATGATCGCGGTGCCGGTCGGGCCACCCGAGCGGCAGGTGGTGGTGGCCACACCGGCCTATTTCGAACGCCATGGCGTGCCGCAGACCCCGCATGACCTGCAGGGCCACGCCTGCATCGTGCACCGCCTGGCCAATGGTCGGCTGATGCCCTGGGAGTTCAGCCGCGAAGGCCACGACCTGGACGTGGAAGTGAGCGGGCGGCTGGCGTTCAACGATGCCGGTGTCGCCCATCACGCCGTGCTGGCGGGGCTGGGCATGGCCCAGGGTTTCGCCTCGCTGATGGCCGACGACATCGCCGCTGGGCGAGTCCAGAGTGTGCTGCAGGACTGGCAGCCGCCGTTCCCTGGCTTCCACCTGTACTACCCCGCGCGCGAGCAGATGGCGCCCAAGCTGCGGGTGTTCATCGATCACCTGCGCGAGGGAATGCATGAGTCGTAGCCCTGATAGACGCCAACCTTGGTTGGCGGCCGTCGCGTCGGCTCAGTCGAGCCCACTCGACGCGACGGGCAGCGGCTCGACGCCCGCCCAATGGCAGCCATCTTCCTGCCACGCCTCGACGTCCTCTTTGAACTCGGTGCGTCGCCCGTCGCGGGCGCGCTCGTAGCTGAAACCGTAGACGCGCGCGCCCTGCGTGGTCAGGTAGTAGCGCCCATTGAGGCGGCCACTGATGCGTTCTTCCCAGACGCTGTCGAACTGGTACGGGCGGTCCTCGTCCAGCACCGTCGTTTCCTGCGACGCCCGTTGCACCTGCAGGCGGCCGCGTTGCCCGGCGTACTGCACGTCGGCGCTGCCATCGTCCAGCCAGCGCCACAGCAGGTGGATGCCGTCGTTGCGGCCCCCGGTGAGGCAGCGATGGTCCTGTGCGCTGGCCGCTGCGGTGCCGGCCAGCAGCCCGATGAACACCAGCGCCAGCCGCCGGATCACCCGTTCAGCCCCAGGCGGATACCGAAGCCGACCAGGAACAGGCCGGCCACACGCCGTAGCGCATCGCTGACCCGCGGGTGCTGGATCAACCGACGGCGGGCCAGGTTGCCGACCCAGATCAGCAGTGAGCAGTAGGCGATGCTGACCACGAAGATGATGCTGGCCAGTGCCGCGAAGGTGGCCATGCCCTGGTGTGCCTTCGGGTCGATGAACAGCGGCAGGAAGGCCATGTAGAACAGGATCGCCTTCGGATTGAGCAGGCTGACCAGGATCGCCTGTTGGAAGTAGCGGCCCGGCTGCATGCGCACCGGGCCAACCTCGGCACCGTCGCCCTTGGGCGCGCGCAGCAGGCTGATGCCTACCCACACCAGGTACGCCGCGCCGAGATACTGCACCGCGTGGAACACCGTCGGATTGGCCTTCAGCAGCGCGGCAACGCCGGCCAGTGCCAGCCACATCAGGATCTGGTCGCCAACCAGCAGGCCGGCCAGCGCCGTGTAGCCGCCGCGGACACCGCCACGACCGGTGGCGGTCAGCAGGGTGAAGGTGCCCGGCCCGGGCAGGGCGAGGAACACCAGCACAGCGAGCAGGAAGGTCCACAGGTCCTGGATGCCCATCCACGGCATGGCGCGATTCTCTTACAACGGGGGAGCACCATTGTCGGACAGTGGCGTTGCAGGCGACAGGGGCAGGCCGCCATGGCCGGGCATCGCGGACAGCAGCGGTTGCAGGTACTGGCGCAGCTGCGCGTGCAGTTGCCGCACCGCCGGTGAGAACTGCTTGCGGTGCGGACACACCAGCTGCAGGGGGATGTGGCTGCCGATGCCATCCAGCAGCACCTGCAGGCGTCCACCCAGCACGTCGTCGCGCACGTCCAGCCAGGATTTGTAGGTGATGCCCTCGCCGGCGACCGCCCAACGCCGCACCACGTCAGCGTCGTCGCAGACCAGTGGCCCGCGCACCGGGATCACTACGCGGCGCCCCTCCAGCTCGAATGACCAGCGATCGTAGGCACGCCCGCCGAGCTGGTAGACAAGGCAATCGTGTTCACGCAGATCGTCCAGCCGGGTCGGCGTGCCACGCCGCCGCAGGTACTCGGGCGATGCGGCCAGCACGCGCCGGTTGCCTTCCAGCAACGGCAGGGCGACATAGCTGGCATCGTCGAAGTGGCCAATGCGGATCGCCACGTCGACCGGGTCGCGGAACACGTCGGCCACTTCATCGGACAGGCGCAGGTGCAGGCGCAGCCGTGGATGTGCGGCACGGAACGCGGTCAGCCACGGCAGCAGCAGGTTGCGGCCGAAGTCCGAGGGCGCCGACAACTGCAGGGTGCCATGCAGTTCGGCATCCTCGCCCTGCACCCGCGCCTGGCCTTCGCGCAGGGTGGTCAGAACGTCCTGTGCGTAGGGCAGGTACAGCGCGCCTTCGGCAGTCAGCCGCAGGCTGCGGGTGGTACGCACGAACAGGCGCAGGTCCAGTTCGCGTTCCAGCCGCGCCACCGCCGCGGCCACCTGGCCTGGCAGCAGGTCGGCCTCGCGCGCGGCCTGCGAGAAGCTGCCCAGCGCGGCGGTACGGACAAACAGCTGCAGATCGTCGAAGCGGACCATTTTCATTGCTGCAGTGAAAGTGTTGACCGATTCTGCGCCTTTCTGCGCCCCCTGCGCACGGCGCACGCTGTGGTCTCTTCTCACTGGATCTCCCCCATGCGCGCCATTGCCTACACCCATACCGGCCTGCCGATCGACGACCCGCAGGCCCTGATCGACCTCGACCTGCCCGTACCGCAGCCGGGCCCACGCGACCTGCGGGTGGCGGTGCGCGCGGTGGCGGTGAACCCGGTCGACACCAAGGTGCGACGCGGCGCTGCCACCGATGGCCCGCGCGTGCTGGGGTGGGATGCGGTCGGCGTGGTCGATGCGGTCGGCAGCGAGGTGACCCTGTTCCAGCCCGGCGAGGCGGTGTACTACGCTGGCGTGATCGATCGCCCGGGCAGCAATGCCGAATACCAGCTGGTGGACGAGCGCAGCGTTGGCCGCAAGCCGGCCAGCCTGGACGATGCCGCCGCGGCGGCGCTGCCGCTGACCGCGATCACCGCATGGGAACTCCTGTTCGACCGCCTGCGCATCGCCGAAGGTGGTGGCGATGGCCAGACCCTGCTGGTGATCGGTGCAGCGGGCGGCGTGGGTTCGATCCTGGTGCAGTTGGCACGTCGGCTGACCAGGCTGACGGTGATCGGCACCGCCTCGCGCCCGGAGACCCAGGACTGGGTGCAGGCGATGGGCGCGCACCATGTGATCGACCACACCCTGCCGCTGGCCGAGGGCCTGGCCCGGCTGGGCATCACCGAGGTGGACCACGTGGCCAGCCTGACCCACACCGACCAGCACTATGCGCAGCTCGTCGAGCTGCTGGCGCCGCAGGGGCAGCTGGGGCTGATCGATGATCCGGGCCAGATCGATGTGATGGCGCTGAAGCGCAAGGCGCTGTCGCTGCACTGGGAATCGATGTTTACCCGGCCGCTGTACAGGACGGCCGACATGCAGCGCCAGCATGACCTGCTGAACCGGGTGGCCGAACTGGTCGATGCCGGTGTTCTGCAGACCACGCTGGGTGAGCACTTCGGGCGCATCGACGCGGCCAACCTGCGGCGTGCGCACGCGCTGCTGGAGAGCCATCGGGCGAAGGGCAAGATCGTGTTGGAAGGCTGGTAAGGGTTCCGGCCAAGCAAAGTAAAAGCGGGTGCTCCCTTACAAGAAACCCGTATCGATCCTTCTGAGCTTCATCCACGCATGGCGTGGATCTACTGCAGATCGCGGAAATCCGTGAAAGGCGGGGTGGCATGGG
>NZ_QAIJ01000038.1:8079-16896 GCF_003060985.1 Stenotrophomonas sp. HMWF023 | reverse complement strand
CCCATGGATGGGTTTACGGCGTGTCCCGCAAACCCATGCCACCCGCCACCCCGCCATCCCTCGGAATGCCAGCCTTTGACGTTGACGTTGCCTCTGCAGGTGCAGGGCGCAGCCCTGCCGGAAACCTCCTTACGCCACGCCGTTGTCCACATGCTCGGCAAAGCCAGGACGGGAGCGCAGGCGCTCGAACCAGGCGTCCACATGCGGCAGCACCGGTTTGTTGCCGGGGGTGCTGCGCCAGCGCTGCGCCGACAGGCCGAGGACGATGTCGGCGAGGGTGAACGTGCCGCCCGCCACGTAGGCGTTGCTGGCGGCAAGCTGGTGGTCGAGCACGTTCATCAGTTGGTTCCAGTGCGTCAGGCTGGCCTCCGCGCGCGCGTCGTCGGCGAAGTCGGGGTGCTGGCGCACGCGGGCCATGAACACGTGGCGCCAGGCGCTGTTGAGGTCGGTGGCCTGCCAGTCCATCCATTGCTCGACCTTGGCGCGGTCCTGCGCCGCGGCGGGCAGCAGGTCAGTGCGGCCCTGGCGTGCGGACAGGTAGCGGCAGATGCTGTTGGACTCCCACAGCACGAAGTCGCCATCGCGCAGCACCGGCACCTGCCGGTTCGGATTCAGCGTGGCCAGCAGGTCCGGCGCGGGCGTCGGGTCATGCGTGAGCGGGAGATCGAGTTCGGCGCACAGCCACAGCACCTTGCGTACGTTGATCGAGGTGGGCTTTCCGTAGAGAACAAGCATGGGCGCGTTTCAGCACTTGAGACTGGGCCAGCCTACACTTGCCACATGCAAACCGAATTCCTCCTCGTCGCCGGCCTGCTGCTGGTCGTGCTGATCCTGCAACTGGTGGCGCTGCTGCGCCGCCCTCCCCACGATCGCCTGGAACAGGCCGTGCGTGATGAAGCACGCGTCGGACGCAGCGAGTTGCGCGAGCAGCTCGATGGGTTCGCGCGCGCGCTGACCGATCTGTCCACCCGCACCGATCAGCGTCTGGATCTGCTGCGCGAAGCGCTGGGCGAAGATGCGCGCAAGGCCCGCGCCGAGGCGGCCGACAGCCAGCAACGCAGTGCCGCTTCGCTGGGTGAACGCCTGCAGGAACTGCGCGTGCAGCTGGATGTGTTCGGCCAGCAGCAGGAGGCGCGCATCCATGCCTTTGGCCAGCAGCTGCAGGAACTGACAGCGCGTACCGACACCCAGTTCGGTGCGCTGCGGCAGGCCCTGGTGGAGGATGCCCGCAAGGGCCGCGAAGAAGGCGCGCAGTCGCAGCAGCGCCTGACCGAGAGCCTGGGCCTGCGCCTGCAGGAGCTGACCCAGCGCAACGAACAGCGCATCTCGGAAATGCGCGCCACCCTGGAAGAACAGCTGCGCGCGCTGCAGGCCGACAACGCGCAGAAGCTCGAGCAGATGCGCCATACCGTCGACGAGAAGCTGCAGTCCACGCTGGAAACGCGGCTGGGCAATTCGTTCAAGCTGGTGTCCGAACGACTGGAGCAGGTGCAGCGCGGGCTCGGTGAAATGCAGCAGCTGGCGACCGGCGTGGGCGATCTGAAGCGGGTCCTGACCAACGTCAAGAACCGCGGCAGCTGGGGGGAAGTGCAGCTGGAGAACATCCTCGAGCAGACCCTCACCCAGGAACAGTATGCGCGTGGGGTGAAGGTGCGTCCTGACGGCAACGAGATGGTCGACATCGCCGTGCGCCTGCCGGGTCGTCGCGACGACGACACGCCGGTCTGGCTGCCGATCGATTCCAAATTCCCGCGCGAAGACTATGAGCGCCTGCTTGATGCACAGGAACAGGGGGATGCCGAGGGCGTGCGCCTGCAGGGCATCCAGCTGGAACGCGCGATCCGCGTGCAGGCCAAGTCGATCTGCGAGAAGTACATCGTGCCGCCGCACACCACCGATTTTGCGGTGATGTTCGTGCCCACCGAAGGACTGTATGCCGAGGTGATCCGGCGCCCGGGCCTGGTCGACCTGCTGCAGCGCGAGCATCGCGTGGTGGTGGCCGGGCCGACCACCGTCACCGCGCTGCTCAACAGTCTGCAGATGGGCTTCCGCACGCTGGCCATCGAACAGCGGTCCAGTGAAGTGTGGACGTTGCTGGGTGCCGTCAAAACTGAGTTCGGCAAATTCGGTAGCGTGCTCGACAGCGTGAAGACCAAGCTCGACCAGGCCAGCAAGCAGATTGACCAGACGGGGGTACGCACGCGTGCCATTGCCCGGAAGCTGCGGGATGTCGAGTCGCTGCCGGCCGAACAGAGTCGGCAGTTGCTTCCCGACAGCCTGCTGCCCGAGGAGGGTGGCGAAGAAGGCAACGAGGGTGAAGAGGCCTGAGCGGCGCTGACACGCCACCTGCATGAGCGGGTGCGTATGCTGGCGCCGTCCACACCCTTCAGGTACCGCCATGCGCCTCCGATTCCTTGCCAGCTTTGCCCTGGGCGCGCTGCTTGCAGCCTGCAGCAGTGCGCCACCAGCCAGTGAAGACGCGGGCACGGTAGCCACGGCGGCCGACAGCCCCGAAGCTGCTGCAGCCTATGAAGAAGCACGCGATGTGGACTGCCGCGCGGCGGGCGGTACGCTGCAGCCGTTGGGCCGCCTGCAACGCGTGCAGTGCGTGATTCCCTATGCCGACGCGGGCAAGTCCTGCAGCAGCAAGAGCGACTGCAGCGGACAGTGCCTGGCGACGGGCGAGGTCGCTGCCGGTGCGGTGGCGACCGGCACCTGCCAGCGTGATGTCAGCCAGAACTTCGGTTGCCGCCAGCGCGTCGACGATGGCAAGGCGCAGGGCACGATCTGCGTGGATTGAGGATGTCCTGTAGAGCCGAGCCCATGCTCGGCTACCGTGGCATCAGCCGAGCATGGGCTCGGCTCTACAACAGCGCGTGCGGCGGTATGCTGGTGGGCCTTTCCCAGCTGTAGCCGGAGCCCCCGCGTGAGTACCTCGATCCAGGATGTTTCCCTCACCACCATCGACGGCCAGCCGTCCTCGCTTGCCGACTACCAGGGCAAGGTACTGCTGCTGGTCAACGTGGCGTCCAAGTGCGGCCTGACCCCGCAGTACGAAGGCCTGCAGGCGCTGTACGCGGAGAAGCACGCGCAGGGTCTGGAAGTGCTGGGCTTCCCGGCCAACAACTTCCTCGGCCAGGAGCCGGGCAGCGAGGCCGAGATCCAGCAGTTCTGCCAGCTGACCTACGACGTGAGCTTCCCGATGTTCGCCAAGATCAGCGTGGCCGGTGAAGACACCCACCCGCTGTACCAGCAGCTGACCGCCGCGCAGCCGCAGGCGATCGGCGAAGGCCCGCTGCGCGAGCGTCTGGCCAGCAAGGAGATTCCGATCCACCCGGCACCGGCGGTGCTGTGGAATTTCGAGAAGTTCCTGGTCGGCCGCGATGGCAAGGTCATCGCCCGCTTCGCCCCGGACGTTGCCGCCGATGATGCGCGCCTGCGCGAAGCGGTCGAGGCGGCGCTGGCGGCCTGAAGACGACGTGCCAACCAAGGTTGGCACCTACCGGAAGGTCGGTGGACGTCGGTAAAACAAAAAACCCCGCCGAAGCGGGGTTTTTTCATGCGTTGCCGGCAGCGGTCAGTTGGTCCACTGCGGCATCGGCATCGCATCGACCGGGATCGGCGAGTTCGCATCGTCGCTGCCACGCTCGCGCTTGCTGCGCAGATCGTTCTCGATCTGGTAGTTGCGGCGCTGCATCCAGGCATCGCGGACCAGGGCGTACTCGTCCACCGCGGTATCGCGCAGGTCGTCGATCGCCAGCAGCTGTGCACGGGTATCGACCAGCTGCAGGCCCTGCAGGCCGATGCGGTATTTGTCGCTTTCGATGCGGCGGATCGGCGACAACGGGATGTCACCGGCCAGGCCGAACACATCACGCACGGTACGCGGGCCGAAGAACGGCAGTTCCACGTAACGCGAACGACGCCAGCCCCAGGCACCCAGGGTCTGCCCGAAGTCCTCGTTGCGACGCGGCACCATCGCCTTGCTGGCCGGGTCGAACAGGCCACCAATGCCCAGCGTGCTGTTCATCAGGAACCGGCCCAGGCTGTCCCACGCATCGGCCGGTCGGCCCTGCAGCAGCTGGTTGGTGATGGTCAGCGGCGCACGCAGGTTGCTGAAGAAGTTGCTTACGCCGGTACGTGCAAAGCGCGGCACCACGTGGGTATAGGCGGTCGCCAACGGGCGGGCGATACCGCGGTCGACGGCGTTGTTGAACCCGTGCACCTTGCGGTTGAACGGTTCCCACGGGTCGTAGGCGGCAGCGCTGCGGCTGTTGTCACTGGTGCCGTACAGCGCATCGAAGTCGTTGTCGCCGCCCGGAGCGGTCGCCGCCGCGTCGGTGGCTGCATCGGTTGTCGGGGCACGGCTGCCGGTGTCCACGGCCGCCGCAGCGGGCGGCGTGTCGGCCTGGGTCGGCTGGCTGGCGGGCTCGGTGTCAGCAGCAGTGGCTGCGGCAGGTGCTGCAGCAGTCGACGGAACCACGGTATCGGCCACCGGCGCGTCGCTGCGTGCCGGCTTGCCGGCACAGGCGCTGAGCGCAGCGGCCAGGAGGATCAGAGGGAAAACGCGCACGACGTTCATGTCAGCTCGCAGCAGAAGTAGCGTTGAAGTCCAGGTCGGGCGACAGCCGGTAGGCCGCGCTCAGTTCGTTGTAGCCAGCGGGGGCGCCGGAGATCGTCAGCGGATGACCGCCCTGGCGCGCGCGTGCGGCCAGCTCGGCCAGCAACGCCAGGCCGGCGCTGTCCACGCGCTCGACCTCCGCCAGTTCCAGCCGCGACAGCTGCGCCGGCAGGGCCTGCAGCTGCGGCCACAGTGCGATCACCGCTGCACGGTCGAGCGCCCCGCGCAGGCGCAGGGTGTCACCTTCCAGCAGCGCCAGCGCCTTATTTGCCATTGCCGGCCGGTCCGGCCTGCATGCTGCCGCTGCGCAGATCGTTGGCTACCTGCTTGATGCCCTTCTGTCGCAGCGGGGCATCGAACTGGTTGCGGAAGGTCTGCACGTAGGAGATACCTTCGATGTTCACGTCGAAGATCTTCCACTGGCCGTTGACGTTGCGCATCCAGTACTCGACCGGCGTCGGCTCGTTGGCGGCGCGCACCAGTTCGGTGGCCACGCGCACGCCGCGGTTGCCCGGCAGCGGGCTTTCGCCCTTCAGGCGGAAGCTCGGCTTGCCCTGGATGTTGAGCAGGGTCGAGCCATAACGCTGCATCAGGCTGTCGGCCATCGCATCGGCGAACAGCTTGATGTCGGCGTCCGAAGCGCCGCGGGCGTGCGGGCCCAGCACCAGGCGCGCGGCATAGTCGCGGTCGAAGGTGCGGGTCAGTTCGCTGTCGATGTAGCTGCGCAGGCTGGCCGGGTTGCTGGTGAACTCAGCGCGGCGCTGCTGCAGGGTCGACATGATGCGGCTGCTGGCGTCGATCACCACCTTGCCGGCCTGGCCCTGGGGGGCGGCGGCAGCGGCGGGGGCGGCCTGCGCCTGGGCCAGGAACGGGGTGGCCAGCAGCAGGGACGAGGCGAGCAGGGCCGGGATCAGTTTCATCTTCATGGTTGCGGTTCCGTTGCAGGCGACTGCTCGCCATCGTTGGGTTTCTGAGCAGCGCCACCACCGGCGCCGCCACTGAACATGTACTTGCCGACCAGCTGCAGCAGGTCCACGGCCGGCTGGGTGAACACGATTTCCTCACCGGGCTTGAGCACGTCCGGATCACCGCCGGGCTGCAGACCGATATAGCTCTCGCCAAGCAAACCGCTGGTGAAGATGCCGGCGGAGGTGTCGGCCGGCAGGTCCTTGACCTTGCTGTCCATGCGCAGGGTCACGATCGATTCGAACTTCACCGGGTCCAGTTCGATGGAAGCGACCTGGCCGACGGTGACGCCGCCGATCTTCACCGGCGCCTGCTTGCGCAGCTGGCCGACCTGGGAGAAGCGGGCCTTGAGTTCATAGCCTTCGCCGCCCCAGCTCCAGCGCTGGTTGGTCGAGGCGACGGCCAGCACCATCAGCGAGGCCAGGGCCAGCAGCAGGAAAGCGCCGACGGAGAATTCGAGTCTGGGACCGCGGATGGCCATGTGGATTACCTGATCAGTCGTGGTGGCCGCGCGCCGATGCGCACCGCCGATGGAGGGGTTAGGTGAACAACATTGCCGACAGCACGAAGTTGAACATCAGCACCAGCAGCGAGGCGTTGACCACCGCACGGGTGGTGGCGACGGAGGTGCCTTCGATGGTCGGTTCGGCGTGGAAACCGACATAGGCGGCAACCAGTGCGGCGGTGCCACCGAAGATCGCCGACTTCAGCATCGCCACGCCGAAGTCGTCCCAGAAGTCCACGCTGTTGCGCAGCGCCGACCAGAACACGCCGTTGTCCAGGCCCAGTACGTGCACTGCTTCGAAATAGCTGGCGCTGATTGCCAGCGAACAGAAGATGCCGGTCAGCAGCGGCACGGTCAGTACCGCCGCCCAGAAGCGCGGCGCCACGGCCTTGGCCACCGGGTCGATGGCCATCAGTTCCAGCGCCTTGATCTGGTCGGTGGCGCGCATCAGGCCCAGTTCGGCGGCGATCGAGCTGCCGGCGCGGCCGATGAACAGCAGCGCGGTCAGCACTGGCGCCAGTTCACGGTACAGCGACAGGCCGAGCAGGGTGGACAGCGCGTCGGCCGCACCGAAGGTGGTCAGCGTGCGGTAGCCCTGCAGGGTCAGCACCAGGCCGACGAAGGCGCCGCCCACGGCGATGATCGGCAGCGAGCGCGCACCGATCTTGTAGATCTCGCGGGTCAGCTCGGCCAGGAAATCACGGGTCGGCAGCGAACCGCGCAGCACGGTCAGCGAGAACAGACCGGCACGGCCCAGCGAACGGGTGGCTTGCACGAACGGCATCAGGCAACCCTCGCGCGCGGTGCGGCATCAAACGGAATGGGGCCGTCGGGCTGGCCGTGCAGGAACTGACGCAACAGCGGGTCCTGGCTGGACTGCAGTGCCTCGGGCGTGCCCTGGAACACGATGCCGCCGTTGGCGATCGCGATCACCTGGTCGCAGATCGGCAGGGTCTCGTGCACGTGGTGGCTGACGATGATGCTGGTCAGGCCCAGGCTGTGGTTGAGGCGCTGGATCAGGCTCATGATCACACCCGAGGCGATCGGGTCCAGCCCGGTCAGCGGCTCGTCGTAGATCATCAGCGGCGGGTCCAGGGCCAATGCGCGGGCCAGTGCCACGCGGCGGGCCATGCCACCGGACAGTTCACGCGGCCAGGCATCGGCCGCAGCCAGCAGGCCCACCGAATGAAGCTTCATCTGCACCAGCCGGCGCAGCACCGGTGTCGGCAGGCGGGTGTGGGTGCGCAACGGCAGGGCGACGTTTTCGGCCACGGTCAGGTCGGTCAGCAGGCCATTGCCCTGCAGCAGTACGCCAACGCTCTTGCGCATCTCCAGCAGTTCGGAGGTGCGCTGCGGGATCGGCTTGCCGAACAGGGTGATGTCGCCTGCAACCGGCCGCAGTTCGCCGGTCAGCGCCGCCAGCAGGGTCGACTTGCCGCTGCCGGACGGACCCAGCACGGCAGTGATGCTGCCTTTGGGCACCTGCAGCGAAACGTCGCGCAGGATCGTGCGCCCGCTCCGGTCGATGCGGACGTTGGACAACTGCACCAGACTGGAGGTGGAAGCCGACATGGGCACCCTTAACGTTTTTTCGACATTGAAGCATCGGGTCAGACTGCTGAACATAAGCAGACTGGACGGTCCAGTATTGTTGCACGGCCGGACCGCCGCCAGACCGGGACAATTCCTGAAACGACCGGAACAATCCGTCGCGATCACCGTGCCCCGGCATTGAATACGGCCGGGTGTGCTGCACACTGTGCACGATGAGTGACCCGGGCAGCGATTTTCGTCTCTACCATTCCAATTCGCTGGACGTGCTGGCCGCGCTGCTGGCGCGCAATGTGCGTGTGCCGGTGCCGGGACAGCCGCTGCTGGCGCCGGAGGTGGTGCTGATCCCGCAGGTGGCGATGCGGCGCTGGCTGCAGGCGACCCTGGCTGCCGAGTATGGCGTGGCCGCCAATCTGGAATTTCTCACCCCCGGTGAGTTCGTCGCCCGTGCATTGAACGCCAATGTCGATGGCGAAGCCGACGACCTGGACGCGGCCGCCCTGCATTGGCGCCTGTACCAGGCCCTGCGCGACCCGCACCTGCTGGCGCAGCCCCCCATGCGTGCGCTGCAGTCCTATCTTGCCGGTGGCGACGCGCTCAAACCCTGGGCCCTGGCCGGCGAACTGGCGTCGGTGTTCGAGAAGTACCAGGCCTGGCGCCGCGACTGGCTGCTGCGCTGGGAAGCCGGCGCCGATGCGGCCGATCCGCAGGCCATCCTCTGGCGCAGCATCGCCGCTGGCCATGGTTACCGCGCGCGCCGCATCCAGGCCTACCTGGACCGCTTCGAGGGCGCCGCCCAGCCGCTGCCGAAGGGCCTGCCACTGCGGATGTCGGCGTTTGCCACCCTCAACATCTCGCCCGACGTGCTGCGGGTGATGGCCACCCAGTCGCGGGTGGGCGAACTGCATTTCTATCTGCCCACGCCGGTGCAGTCCTACTGGGGCGACTTGCAGACCCTGGCAGAGCGCCTGCGCAGCGGCGCGCCGGACCCGTTCGGCGAGGCCGCCGGCGAGAACCGCCTGCTGGAAGCGTGGGGTGCGGCCGGCCGCGATTTCATGGCGGTGCTGGGCAGCTACGAAGTGGTGCATCCGGCCGGCGAGATCGCCGCCTATTCCGACCCCGAGGAAGATACGCGGCCGACCATGGACCAGGGCGGGCTGTCCGACAGCCTGCT
>NZ_QAIJ01000038.1:0-8069 GCF_003060985.1 Stenotrophomonas sp. HMWF023 | reverse complement strand
GCGCAGCGACGACCCGAGCCTGCAGGTGCATGCCTGCCACACCCGCCTGCGCGAGCTGCAGGTGCTGCACGACCAGCTGCGCAGCCTGCTGCAGGACCCGCGCTTCGACCCGCCGTTGCAGGCGCGCGAGATCGCCGTGCTGGCGCCGGACATCGATCCGTATGTGCCCTATCTGGAAGCGGTGTTCGGCGGGCGTGGCGGCGACGACGAGCACATTCCCTATGCGTTGGCCGACAGCAGTCCACTGGCCGGCGAGCCGCTGGCTGATGTCTTCGTGCACCTGCTGGGCCTGCCGATTTCGCGCTTCGGCCTGAACGAGGTGCTGGACCTGCTGGCCAGTGCGCCGCTGGCCGAGGCTGCCGGTCTGGAAGCGGTCGACTTCGATCGGCTGCATGGCTGGCTGCAGCAGGCCGGCGCACGCTGGGGCCTGGATGCCGACCATCGCGGCCAGCTGCAGGCCCCCAGCGATGACGCCTACACCTGGCAGTTCGCGCTGGATCGGCTGCTGCTGGGCCACGCCACCGGCAGCGAGGTGGACCTGGCCGGGGTGGCGCCGTGGATCGAGCTGGAAGGCGGAGCGCTGGATGCGCTGGACCGGCTGCTGCGCCTGCTGCGCGTGCTGGCCGTCTACCAGCGCCGGCTCGGCGAGCTGTTGACCCCGGCACAGTGGCGGCAACGCCTGCTGTCGCTGCTCGATGCGCTGCTGCCGACGCCGCCCAGCTCTCCCAACAGCCAGCGTGCGCTGGAGCGCCTGCGCAAGCTGCTCAACCAGTTCGCCGAGGATGCGTACAAGGCCGGGTTCGCTGACGGCGTGCCGCCGGAGGTGGTGCGTGCGCACTTCGCCGGTGCCCTGGCCGAGGCCGATACACGGGCGCCGCTGCTGACCGGTGGCATCAGCTTCGGCCGCATGGTGCCGATGCGCCTGCTGCCGTTCCGGGTGATCTGCGTGCTCGGCCTCAACGATGGTGATTTCCCGCGTCGTGACCCGGCCGCCGGCCTCAACCAGCTCACCGCCGACCTGGATACGCCGCGCCGCCGCCCGGGCGACCGCTCCACCCGCGAAGACGATCGTTTCCTGTTCCTGCAGCTGTTCGCTGCGGCGCAGGACGTGTTCTACCTCAGCTATCTCGGTGCGGACCCGCGCGATGGCAGCGTGCGCGAACCCTCGGTGCTGGTCAGCGAGCTGATCGATGCCGCTGCGGCCTATCACCTTGATCCGCCGACCGCCACGCGGGACTTCACCGTGCGCCACGCGCTGCAGCCGTTCTCGCCGGCCGCCTTCGGTGATGGCGACCCGCGCCGCTTCAGCTACCGCCGGCAGTGGCATCCGGCCGCCGGGCGACTGGGCGGGCAGCGCGGCGGCCTGCTGCCGTGGTTCGACACCGCACTGCCGCCACCGGCGGATGACGCGGTGGAAGAAGAGGTCTCGCTGGAGAGCCTGCGCCGTTTCCTGTGCGATCCGGCGGGCCAGTTCCTCGCGCAGTCGATGGGCCTGCGCCTGGCTGACGACGTCGAGGACGTCGACGACCTGGAGCCGCTGGTGCTGTCCTCGCGCGGGCCAGAGAAGCGCAGCGTGCAGCTGGCCGTGGTGCAGGCCACCCTGGCCGGCGACAGCGAGCCGCTGTACCCGCGGCTGCGCGCACGCGGGCTGCTGCCGTCGGGCATCCTCGGCGAGCGCCAGTTCGAAGTGGAACAGCTCAAGACCCGCCCGTACGCCACGGCCATGCTCGGCTGGTTGCAGGGCATGCCGCTGGAGAGCCGCCGCTATGAAGTGGAGATCGACGGTGTGCGCCTGCATGGCCGGGTCGGCGATCGCCATCCCGAGGGCCTGGTGCGACTGCGTGCCGGCGCCCTCAACGGCAATGCGGTGATCCGCCAAGGGCTGGACTGGCTGTTGGCCAATGCCGCCGGCGATGCCTTGCCGCTGGTGCAGTTCCACGACGGCGGTGATGCCGGTCCCGGTCCGCATGCGCTGCCTGCGCTGACCGTGCCTGCAGCACGCGCGGCATTGCGCGCGCTGCTGCAGCTGCGCCAGCGCGGCCTGCGCGAGCCGCTGCGCTTCGCGCCCTACACCGGCTGGGTGCTGTTCAACGCGCCGGTGGAAAAGCAGCGCAGCGAAGGCTGGAAACAATGGCATGGCAGTGATCGCAGCTGGGGTGAAGCCAACAGTGATGCCTGGCAGCTGCTGCTGCGTGGCGCCGACCCGTTCGCCGACGACGCCAGTTATGCCGACCTGCTGCGCAACAGCCAGGTGGTCTTCAGCGCCGTGCGCGAAGGTCGCAGCTTCGGCAACGATCCACAGGCAGGCCACGCATGAGCAGCGTTGCCGAGGACCCTTCCATCGACACACGTTTGCCCGACCCTTACCTGGCGTTGCCGCTGCACGGCACGCGACTGATCGAAGCCAGTGCCGGCACCGGCAAGACCTTCACCCTGGCGACGCTGTTCACCCGTCTGGTGGTCGAGCAGGGACTGCGTATCGGCCAGATCCTGGCGGTGACGTTCACTGACGCCGCCACCCAGGAGCTGCGCAAGCGCATCCGCGAACGCCTGGCCTTGGCCGCACGCCTGGTCGATCTGCCGCCCGGCGAAGATGAAACGCCCGACGCGGCGCTGACCCGGCAGGTGCTGCAGCGCCATCTGCAGGACGGCACCGAAACCGCCACGGCGTTGAAGCGGCGCCTGCAGGTGGCTGCCGATGAAATCGACCTGGCGGCGATCTTCACCATCCACGGCTTCTGCACCCGCGTGCTGCGCGAACATGCGCTGGAGAGCGGGCATACCTTCGACCCGCCGGAACTGCTGGCCAGCGATCGTGCGCTGCTGGAAGAACTGGCTGCCGATCTCTGGCGTGTGCATGCCAACGACCCGGCAACGCTGGAACCGTTGACCTGGCTGTGGTCCACCCCGGATGCGCTGGCCGCTGACCTGCGCGCGCTGCTGGCATCGCCACCGCTGCATCCACGGCCACAGCCGCTGGCGCTGGCCGACCCGCACCCGGCGCTGCAGGGCGCGGCGGTGGAACTGTCGATGGCCGTGCGCGAGCACGGTGAGCGCTTCTTCCTGGACCTGTGCGAAGCAGTCGACAACAAGTGGATCAACGGCGTCTCCTACAAGCTGGGCTGGTTGCACCCGCTGGGCCGCCAGCTGTTGGGCTGGGCCGAGCGCGGCGACGCCGCCGAACTGCTGTCCAGCGACCGCCTGCCTGCGCTGCTGCCCGATGCGCTGGTAGCCAAGACCAACAAGAAGTTCACCGAGCGCACACCGTCTTCGCCGCTGCAGGCCCCGCTGGAGCGCTATGTCGCATTGCTCGCCGAGCGTGAGCAGTGGCTGCGGGCCAGTGCGCTGAATTTCCTGCATGCGCTGCGCGAGGATGCCACCCAGCGCCTGTCGGCCCTGAAGCGCCTGCGCCGCGTGCAGACCTACGACGATCTGATCGACGGCGTCGCCCGCGCACTGGAAGGCCCGCAGCGGCTGGCCCTGGTGAAGCAGCTGCGTGCGCAGTACCGCATCGCCCTGGTCGATGAATTCCAGGATACCGATGACCGCCAGTGGGGCATCTTCCATACCGTGTTCGGCGCTTCGCCGGAGGTGGACGAACTGGGGCTGCAACCGGCGCTGTTCCTGATCGGTGACCCCAAGCAGGCCATCTATGGCTTCCGCGGCGGCGACATCCATACCTACCTGAAAGCCAAGCAGGTGGCCGAGCAGGCACCGGCGCTGGACCAGAACTTCCGCTCGCGCCCGGCCGTGCTGCGCGCGCTGCAGGCGCTGTACGCCAACGCTGGCGAAGACGCATTCCTCGAACGCGACATCCAGTTCGAGCCGGTGCGCCCCGGCGGCGTGCGTACCGATGAGGATTACCTGCGTGATGGCCGGGCTGCACCCGCACTCACCCTGCGGCTGTTGCGCAGCGACGGCGAAAAGGCCTTCGGCGCCGACGCCTCGCGCGACGCAGCGACTCAGGCCTGCGTGGCCGCGATCCACCAGATCCTGCTGGAGGCGCGTGCCGGCACCGCGCTGCTGCGCGGGCGCCCGCTGCAGCCTGGTGATATCGCCGTGCTGGTGCGCTCGCATCGCGAAGCCACGCTGGTGCAGCGCGCGCTGGCTGCGGTCGGCATTCCCGCCGTGGCGGCCGGCAAGCAGAGCCTGTTCGCCACCAGCGAGGCCCGTGACCTGCGTGCGCTGCTGCTGGCCCTGCTGCAACCGGCCGACGAAGGGCGCCTGCGCACCGCATTGGCAACCGTGCTGCTGGGCCAGCGCGCAAGCGCGATTGCCAGCATGGAGCGCGAGGGCGACCTGCAACGGGAATTCCAGGCGCAGCTGCTGCACTGGCGCGAGCGCTGGCAACGTGGCGGGCCGTTCGCGGTGGTTGCCGACGTCTGCGCGGCGCAGGGCGAGCGCCTGCTGGCGCTGATCGATGGCGAGCGGCGCCTGACCAATTACCTGCAGCTGGGCGAACTGCTGCAGGAAGCCTCGGCGCAGGCACTGGGCATGCACGGCCTGCTGGACTGGCTGCAGGGGCAGATGGCCAACGCCGACCAGGACGATGAGCAGCAGCTGCTGCGCTTGGAGTCCGATGCGCGGCGGGTGCAGATCATCACCCTGCACAAGAGCAAGGGCCTGGAATATCCGCTGGTGTTCCTGCCGTTCGTGGGTATCGATGGCGGCGCGCCGAACACGGCCACTCACTGCACCGTGCACCTGCAGGGCGAGCGCCAGCTGCACTGGAAGCTGGACAGGGACGAAGCCTGGGAAGCGGCCAGCAGCCAGCGCGAGCGCGAACAACGTGCAGAAGACGCGCGCCTGCTGTACGTCGGCCTGACCCGCGCCGAGCATGCGCTGTGGATCGCCACCGGCGATCTGGCTGGCCACGCGAAAACCCGCCTGGCCCCGTTGCTGGGCGATCTGCAGGCGCTGCGCGCGCACGCGGACGTGGAGCTGGATGACAGCGCACTGCCGGATCGCCTGCCGCAGCTGCTGGCCGAAACCGAAGGTGCGCTGCCCGCGGTGCGCGCACTGACCCGCCGTGTGCCACATGACTGGTGGGTCTACAGCTTCACCCAGCTGGCGCATGCCGACGCTGGCAACAGCGACGATATCGAAGCGGCGGCCACCGAACTGCCGGCACCCGCAGCCGACGAACCCGCCGGCGCCGAGCTGCCGCTGGAACCGGCACTGCCGGAAGCCGCTGCGGAAGACACCTCGCCGCCCGATCCACGCTTCATGGGCAGCCGCTTCGGCAACGTTCTGCACGATGCGCTGGAGAACGTCGACTTCGCACTGTGGAGCGGCTGGCAGCCGCAGCAACCGACGCCGGAGGGACAGGCTGAGGTACTGCGCCGCTCGCTGCACGACGAAGGCTATGCCGACGAGGATCTGGACGAAGGTGTGGCGGTGCTGGTGCCGCTGGTGGGCCATACCCTCACCGTGCCGCTGCCCGAAGGCGGTGCGCTGTGCAGCGTGCCCGAGCACGAGCGTCGCGCCGAGATCGAGTTCCACTTCGCCATCGAACCGACCGCAGTACCGGTGCTGCTGCAACTGCTGCACGACCACGGTATTTCCAGCGCGCGGCGCGGCTTCGGCCTGCGCAGACGGCTGGAAGGCCTGATGACCGGCAAGATCGATCTGACCTACGTGCGTGATGGCTGCTGGTATGTGCTGGACTACAAATCCAACCGGCTGCCGGGCTACAGCCCGGACCTGCTGGAGATTGCCATGCGCCACAGCGAGTACGACCTGCAGGCGCTGATCTACACCGTCGCACTGCATCGCTGGCTGCGTTTCCGCCTGGGCGCGGCGTACGACTACGCGCGTGACATGGGCGGGATCCGATACCTGTTCTGCCGGGGCCTGGACGTTGCCGGCAACGGCGTGCACGTGCAGCGCTTCGCACCGGAACTGGTGGACGCGCTGGATGCCTTGTTTGCCGGCGGCGAAGCGGCCCAGGCCGCTATGGCGGCGCGCGCGCGCGGAGAAACCGCATGAGCCTGCTGCGCGATCTGCATCGCAGTGGCCAGCTGCGCACCCTGGACCACGCCCTGGCCACCAGCCTCAAGCGCCTGCGCGAGGACACGCCAGACAACGTGGCGCTGGCGTCCGCACTGGCCTCGCTGGCCGTGGCGCAGGGGCACGCTGGTTTCGATCCGCGCCAGCCCCAGCGCCTGATCGATGGCGTACCAGCATGGCCAGAGCCTGCGCAGTGGCTGGCGCAGCTGCAGGCCTCGCCCTGGGTAGCGACGCCGCAGGACGCCAGCGTCGCCGCAGAGGAAGCGCCGCTGGTGCTGGAGAACGGCCTGCTGTACCTGCGCCGTTACCGCGAGTACGAGCGGCAGCTGGCGGTCGGCCTGCAGCGCATCGGCCGCCATCCGCTGCCTGCACCGGACATGGCTGCCGTGGCGCCGCTGTTCGCGCGCCTGTTCCCGCAGGCCGCCACCAGCGAAGACCAGCAGGCACGCGCCGCCGGCGTGACCCTGCGCCACCCGCTGGCTCTGGTCACCGGCGGCCCTGGTACCGGCAAGACCACCACCATCGCCCGTCTGCTGCTGCTGTTGGCCGCACAGGCGGTGCACCAGGGCTTGCCCGTACCGAAGGTAGCGCTGGCTGCGCCTACCGGCCGCGCCGCCGAGCGCATGGCCGAAAGCCTGCGCCTGGCCGTACAGCGGCTGCAGGAGCAGGGGCTGGATCCGGCACTGTGCACTGCGCTGCCCAGCACAGGCACGACCCTGCATCGCCTGCTCGGGGTGATTCCCGATTCACCGCGCTTCCGCCATCACACCGACAACCCGTTGCCGGTGGACGTGGTGGTGGTCGACGAAGCCTCGATGATCGACCTGCCGTTGATGGCCAAGCTGGTCGATGCGATCGCCAGCGGCACCCGCCTGATCCTGCTCGGCGATCCCGACCAGCTGCCATCGGTGGAGGCAGGCGATGTGCTCAGTGCCATCCTGCGCGCCAGCGGCGATGGCATCGGCACCCGCGCCGACGACGCGCAGGCGCTGCATGGCCTGCTGGCACCGGCCACGCTGCAGCCGCAAGCAGCACCGCGTGCATTTGCTGGTCGCCGCGTGCAGTTGCAACGGGGCTACCGGCAGAGTGATGCGCTGGACCTGGCACCGCTGGCGCAGGCCGTGCGCGGCGGCGACAGTGGCACCGCCCTGCGCCTGCTGCGCAGCGGTGAACTGGCCGGCGTCCGCTTCCATGAAGGCGAGGCAGATCCGTTGCGCGGCCAGCGCGAGCATCTGCTTGATCATTGGCGCGCGCTGGCCGACGCGGTGGATCCGGCGCAGGCGCTGCAGCAGGCCGGTCGCCTGCGCGTGCTGACCGCACTGCGCGAAGGCCCGCAGGGCGCGCGCGGCCTCAACAGCCGCATCGAACAGCTGCTGGCCGGCAACACCCCGGGCTACTTCCAGGGCCGACTGCTGCTGATCACCGAGAACAGCTACCGCCATCGCCTGTTCAACGGCGATATCGGCATCTGCCTGCGCGATGGCAGCGGCGCGATGGTGGCCTGGTTCCCCGGCGAGACCGCCGACCAGCCGCGCGCGTTCCACCCGGCAGCGTTGCCTGCACACGAGAGCGCCTTCGCGATGACCGTGCACAAGGCGCAGGGCTCGGAGTTCGATGAAGTGTGGCTGCAGCTGCCACGGCAGGACAGCCGCGTACTGTCGCGCGAACTGGTCTACACCGGCCTGACCCGCGCCCGCCAGCGCCTGCAGGTCGCCGGCAGCGGCGAGGTACTGGAGGCCGCGTTGAAGCGGCATGCCAGTCGCCTCGGAGGGTTGGCGTGGCGGCTGGGTGCGGAAGACGTGATCGAAGCACCATCGACACCGATCGAAGAACCGACAGTGCAGGGCCAGTTGTTCTGACCTCAGTCCTTCCAATTCCTCCAATCACAACGCGCACCTTCATCCACGCATGGCGTGGATCTACCGTGTCGACCAAGGTCGACACCCACCAACAGCAGCAGGAACCTGTCGAAGGCGGGGTGGGTCCGGTTGCGGGGGTGTCCGCGGCATGGATGCCGCGGCCAAGCCTCCATGGACGGATTCACGGCGTCCCCCGCAACC
>NZ_QAIJ01000270.1:0-1790 GCF_003060985.1 Stenotrophomonas sp. HMWF023 | reverse complement strand
AAGGCGGCGAGCGCGTGGTCAGCGAAGGCCAGTTCCGCCTGAAGCCGGGCAGCAAGGTGACCGCGCTGAAGCCGGGCGAAACGCCGGCCGCACCGACCGAGGCCGAACTGAAGGCCGCCGAACAGAAGAGTGGCGGCGGCCGCCGCGGTGGTGGCCCGCGCTGAGCGCAGGCCCCTGCTCTTCCCCGCGCCGGCGATCCCGCCGGCGCTGCCATTGATGTGCCAGCAAGGATCAGTCCGTGGGCTTTTCGACGATCTTCATCCGCCGCCCGATTGCCACCTCGCTGTTGATGGCGGGCTTGTTGCTTCTGGGCATCCTCGGTTACCGCAAGCTGCCGGTGTCGGCGCTGCCGGAAATCGATGCGCCCAGCCTGGTGGTGACCACCCAGTACCCCGGTGCCAACGCCACCACCATGGCCTCGCTGGTCACCACGCCGCTGGAGCGCCAGTTCGGGCAGATCTCCGGGCTGGAACTGATGACCTCCGATTCCTCGGCGGGGTTGTCCACGATCATCCTGCAGTTCTCGATGGATCGCGACATCGACATCGCCGCGCAGGACGTGCAGGCGGCGATCCGCCAGGCCACCCTGCCCTCGTCGCTGCCGTACCAGCCGGTCTACAACCGGGTGAATCCGGCCGATGCGGCCATCGTCACCCTCAAGCTGACCTCCGATACCCGGCCGCTGCGCGACGTCAACAACTACGCTGACTCGATCCTCGCCCAGCGCCTGTCGCAGGTGCAGGGCGTGGGCCTGGTGTCGATCGCCGGCAACGTGCGTCCGGCCGTGCGCATCCAGGTCAATCCGGCGCAGCTGTCCAACATGGGCCTGACCCTGGAAGAGCTGCGCAGCGCGCTCACCCAGGCCAACGTCAATGCGCCGAAGGGCTCGTTGAACGGCAAGACCCAGTCCTACAGCATCGGCACCAACGACCAGCTGACCAGCGCCGCCGAGTACCGCGACACCATCATCAGCTACAAGAACGGCCGCCCGGTGCGGCTGTCCGACGTGGCCGAAGTGATCGATGGCGTGGAGAACGACCAGCTGGCCGCATGGGCCGATGGCAAGCCGGCGGTGCTGCTGGAAGTGCGCCGCCAGCCCGGCGCCAACATCGTGCAGACCGTCGAGCGCATCCGTGCGCTGCTGCCGCAGCTGCAGGGCGTGCTGCCGGCCGACGTGCACCTGGAAGTGTTCTCTGACCGCACCGAGACCATCCGCGCGTCGGTGCATGAAGTGCAGTTCACCCTGATCCTGACCATCGGCCTGGTGGTGGCAGTGATCTTCGTGTTCCTGCGCCGGTTCTGGGCCACGATCATTCCCTCGGTGGCGGTACCACTGTCGCTGGCCGGCACCTTCGCGGTGATGGCCTTTACCGGCATGTCGCTGGACAACCTCTCGCTGATGGCACTGGTGGTGGCCACCGGCTTCGTGGTCGACGATGCGATCGTGATGATCGAGAACATCGTGCGCTACATCGAACAAGGCAAGAGCGGCAAGGAAGCGGCCGAGATCGGTGCACGCCAGATCGGCTTCACCGTGCTGTCGCTGACGGTTTCGCTGGTGGCGGTGTTCCTGCCGCTGCTGCTGATGCCCGGCGTCACCGGCCGCCTGTTCCACGAATTCGCCTGGGTGCTGAGCATCGCGGTGGTGCTGTCGATGCTGATCTCGCTGACGCTCACCCCGATGATGTGCGCCTACCTGCTCAAGCCCGATGCGCTGCCCGAGGGCGAGGACGCGCACGAGCGTGCGGCCGCGGCCGGCAAGCAGAACCTGTGGACGCGCACCGTCGGCC
>NZ_QAIJ01000037.1:11570-16084 GCF_003060985.1 Stenotrophomonas sp. HMWF023 | reverse complement strand
CCCCGCCATCCCCCAGGAAGCCAGCGGTTGAATTTGACGTTGACGTGGATTCGGCGGGAGCCGGGCGCAGCCCGGCCCCTGCTCAGAATCCCAGCGGGGTGTCGCCCAGCACCGGCTGCAGCTGGCTGCGGAACAATGCCTGGATACGTTCCAGTGCCGCTTCGTCGTTGCCTTCGAAGCGCAGCACCAGCACCGGCGTGGTGTTGGAGGCGCGAACCAGGCCCCAGCCGTCGGCGAAGTCCACCCGCAGGCCGTCGATGGTCGACAGTCGACCGCCGACATACGGGTTGTCCGGCGACTGCGCAGCGGCCACCAGCATCGCCACCAACGCATGCGGGGTTCCCTCGGCCACCGGCACCTTCAGCTCCGGCGTCGCCACCATTTCCGGCAGTTCGGCCAGCACTTCGTCCGGCGTTTCTTCGCGCTGGGCCAGGATCTCCAGCAGGCGTGCAGCGGCGTACAGGCCATCGTCGAAGCCGAACCAGCGTTCCTTGAAGAAGAAGTGGCCGCTCATCTCGCCCGCCAGTTCGGCGTCGGTCTCGCGCATCTTCGCCTTCATCAGCGAGTGCCCGGTCTTCCACATCAACGGGCTGCCACCATTGCGCAGCACGTGATCGGACAACTTGCCGGTGCACTTCACGTCGTAGATCACCATCGCGCCCGGGTTGCGCATCAGCACGTCGGCGGCGAACAGCATCAGCAGACGGTCGGCATAGATGATCTTGCCTTCAGCGGTGACCACGCCGAGGCGATCGCCATCACCATCGAACGCCACGCCGAGGTCGGCGCCGAAGCGCTTGACCGTCTGCACCAGGTCTTCCAGGTTGGCCGGTTCGCTGGGATCAGGGTGGTGGTTGGGGAAGGTGCCGTCGACATCGCAGTACAACGGAATGACTTCGGCGCCGATCGCTTCCAGCAGCTGCGGCGCGAAGGCACCGGCCACACCGTTACCCGCGTCGGCGACCACCTTCAGCGGGCGGTCCAGCTGCACATCATCGGCAATACGCTGGATGTAATCGGCGGCGACCTCGCGCTGCTGGTAGTCACCCGGTTCCGCGGCCTGCACCAGACGGCCTTCGACAATGCGCTGGTAAAGGTCGGTGATCGCATCGCCGGACAGGGTCTCACCACCGATGACGATCTTGAAACCGTTGTAGTCCGGCGGGTTGTGGCTGCCGGTGACCGCTACGCAGGTACCGGTGCGCAGATGGAAGGCGGCGAAATACACGACCGGGGTCGGAGCCAGGCCGATATCGATCACCGCACAGCCGGCACGCCGCAGGCCTTCGGCCAGCCCCGCCGACAGTTCGGGACCGGACAGACGGCCATCGCGACCGATCACCACTTCGCGCAGGCCCTGCTCAAGGGCGGCGGTGCCGATGGCCTGGCCGATCAGCGCAGCGGTGCGCGCGGTCAGCTCGCTGCCCACCACGCCGCGGATGTCATACGCACGGAAGATGCCCGCAGCCAGTTCCTCGGCCGGAACCGGTGGCGGCGGAGGTGGCGCAGCCTCGGCCACCGTCTCGCCGGGCACCGCCGGCGGGACCATCTGCAGGCTTTCGCGCAGGGTCGGGCCGTGATCGGCGTCGGCCACCGCGCTACGCCGACTAGGCAGCGGCAGTGACTTCGGCAGTCGGCCACGGCCTACCACCAGCAGTACCGCAATGAAGGCCAGCAGCAGGGCGACAATCGCACTGGCCAGGGCGCCCAACCCCAGCGGGCCGGGTTCCACATTGGGCACTCCGGCGGCCAGTCGCAGCGTGGTTCCGGCCACCGGGCGCGCCATTGCCTCGGCGCTCTCGGACAGGCCGGTATCGCCCTGCACCACGATGTTGTGCGTTCCCTGGCGCAGCGCCAGGAAGCCGTTGCCGGGGGCGCGCACCTGGTCCAGCGGCGCGGTCAACCGCAGCAGCGGCTGACGCACATACACCACCGCCGGTCCGACACCAGCCAGCTGTACCGGCGCGGCCAGACCCAGGCGGTTGCCGCCGCCATCGCGGACCACGCGCAGGGTTGCCTTGCCATCGGCCAGCGCCGATTCCAGCAGGGCCAGGCGTGCATATCCAAAGGTGGCCGCATCTGCGTAGCCCGCGGCCAGGTCAGCGCCCAGCACCTCCACCTGCTCGACGCCGGTCCAGCTTTCCCGCAGCGCCAGCGCGGCGCCGGCGGCATCACCGGCCTGCAGCGCCTGCTGGACGCGGTCGCCCTTCAACTGCTGCTGCAGCTGCTGCAGCTGGCCGGAAGCAGCCTGCTGCAGCCCTTGCACGGCCTGGTCGCGCGCCTGTTCCAGCGCTTCCCCGCTGGCCGCCTGCCGCCACTGCTGTACCGCGCTCCAGCCGAACCACGCGGCCAGCAGTACCAGCAGCACACCCAGCAATGGCGCGCTCCGTCCCAACGACTTTCCCCGCTGTGCTTCCCCGACGACGCTCATCGATGTCCCCTGTCAACGCACCCCGGTATGGCCGAATCCACCCGTTCCCCGCACGCTGTCGGTGAAAGTATCCACCACCTGCAGGCTGACGCGGGCAATCGGCACGACCACCAGCTGCGCGATGCGATCGCCCGGCTCGATGGTGAAGGCCTCGCGGCCACGGTTCCAGACACTGATCAGCAGCGGCCCCTGGTAGTCGGCGTCGATCAGGCCGGTGCCGTTGCCGAGCACGATGCCATGGCGGTGGCCCAGGCCCGAACGCGGCAGGATCACTGCGCACAGATGAGGATCGGCGATATGGATGGCCAGGCCGCTGGGGACCAGTGCGGTATCGCCCGGCTGCAGGGTCAGCGCGGTTTCCAGCGCCGCGCGCAGGTCCATGCCAGCGCTGGCTTCGGTGGCATAGGCCGGCAGCGGCCAGCTGTCACCGAAGCGCGGGTCGAGCAGCTTGACCTGCAACGGTTGCGGGGAGAGTCCGTGGGTGTTGCTTGCCTGGGTCATGCCTGAAGCCTCCGCGCGATCAGCGCCAGCAGTTGTTCGGCCAGCTCACGCTTGGAAGTAGCCGGGAATACCTGTTCGCCATCCTGCCAGAAGGCCGTGGCGGCATTGTTGTCGCTTTCGAAACCACCGCCGCTGATGCCCACCTGGTTGGCGATCACCAGGTCCAGGCGCTTGTCGACCAGCTTGCCGCGCGCATATTTCTCCACATCGTGGGTCTCGGCGGCAAAGCCGACCACCAGCTTCAACGACTGCGTCTGCGCGGCAACCTCGGCCAGGATGTCCGGGGTGCGCACCAGCTCGATCACCAGCGACTGGCTGTCGGCGGTCTTCTTCAGCTTCTGCGCGGCCACCTGGCGCGGGGTGTAGTCGGAAACGGCGGCAGCACCGATGTAGATGTCGGCCGGCAGCGCATCCAGTACCGCTTCGCGCATCTGCGCGGCAGAGCGCACATCGATGCGCTGCACGCCGGGCGGCGTCGGCAGCTGCACCGGGCCACTGACCAGCACCACCTGGGCACCGAGCCCGGCGGCAGCGGCGGCCAGCGCATAGCCCATCTTGCCGCTGCTGCGGTTGCCCACGTAACGCACCGGGTCGATGTCTTCATAGGTCGGGCCGGCGCTGATCAGCAGGCGCAGGCCCTGCAGCGCGTGCGTCTCCGGCGCTGCAGCGACGGCGGCAGCAGTGCCGTTGGCGGCCAGGGCGGCGACGATGTCGCCCGGCTCGGCCAAACGGCCAGGGCCGGACTCGCCTTCGGCCAGCGGCCCATCGACCGGACCGATCACCTGCGCGCCACGCTGGCGCAGCAGGGCGATATTGGCCTGGGTGGCCGGATGCAGCCACATCCGATGGTTCATCGCCGGGCACACGGTCAGCGGCGCGGTGCTGGCCAGGCACAGGGTGCTGACCAGGTCGTCGGCGTGGCCCTGGGCCAGGCGGGCCAGCAGGTCGGCGGTGCCCGGCGCGATCACGATGCGATCGGCCCAGCGTGCCAGTTCAATGTGGCCCATGGCCTGTTCGGCGGCGCTGTCCCACAACGTGGTGCGGGTCGGCTGGCCGGAAAGGGCCTGGAAGCTGAGTGGTGTGACGAACTGCTGGGCGCCGGCCGTCATCGCCACCTGTACCAGCGCACCGGCATCACGCAGGCGTCGAACCAGTTCCAGGGCCTTGTAGGCCGCGATCCCGCCGCCGACACACAAGAGCAGTTTCTGGCCTTCCAGCGCGCGGATCCGCGTCGGGGAAGCGTTGGGAGAATCAGCCACCTGGAATTCCTGTGCAAACGAGGGCGTTAGCTTACCCGAAGGCCAGCAACGTCCCGGTGCACGCGGCACATAGCGGGCGGCTATCAGCACATGGGCGGGGGCCGATGGAGTTTTCCGGGTTTGCTGCATGCCGATTCGGAACTTTCCTATACCTCTTCGCGTCCCCGCTTTGCAGAATCGTCGCTGGCCACCCAGGTGTGCCGTTCGATTTCCCAGGAGTTCCCCGTGCAACCGCGCATCATCATTGCCGACGACCATCCAGTCGTCCTGCACGGCATCCGAATCGTGCTTGAGCGTCACCAGATGGACGTGGCCGGTGCCGC
>NZ_QAIJ01000037.1:7983-11560 GCF_003060985.1 Stenotrophomonas sp. HMWF023 | reverse complement strand
GTGCCGGACTGCTGCAGCTGTTGGTACAGCAGCCCTGCCACGCCGTACTCACCGACCTGTCCATGCCCGGCCCCGGCCCGGACGGCCCTGAACTGCTGGCCGAGCTGCGCCAACGCCATCCCGGACTTCCCGTGGTCGTGCTGACCGGGGCCAGGCACCCGGGGTTGCTCGATGGCCTGCTACGCGATGGCGTACACGGCCTGGTCGACAAGAGCGCCGACTTCGCCGAACTACCGCAGGCCCTGCATGCCGCCATGGCAGGGCAGGTGTTCGTTTCCGACCAGCTGCGGCGCCACCTGCAGGCCCGCGATCTGTTGTTCCCGCATCCACCGGCTGCGTTGTCGACACGCGAACTGGAAGTGCTGCAACTGCTGACCGATGGGCTGAACATCAATGCCATCGCCGACCGCAGCGGACGCAGCCCGAAGACGATCAGCCGGCAGAAGGCCGAAGCCATGCGCAAGCTGGGCCTGCAGACCAACCAGGAACTCTACGACTACCTGCAGACCCGGCGCGACTGAGGGCTTGGCCGACCCGCAGGTGCGGCAAGGGCTTATGGGAGCGGTCGGCGATGATCGCCATGATGGGTGCCATGCCCATCCATGAATGGCCCGAAGAAGAGCGTCCCCGCGAGAAGCTGCTGGCCCGGGGGCCCACGTCACTGTCCGACGCCGAACTGCTGGCCCTGTTCCTGGGCTCCGGCATTGGCGGCCGGGACGCCGTACAGACTGCGCGCGACCTGTTGCTCGCCCACGGTCCATTACGGGTGCTGCTGGACCGCCCCGCCCGCGAGCTGTCGAAACTCCCTGGATTGGGGCCGGCTCGCAGCTGCGCGCTGGCCGCCGGGCTGGAGCTGGCCCACCGCTACCTGGCCGCTGAACTGCAGCAGGGCGAAGCGGTCGGCAACAACCCTTCGGCCGTCGGTCGTTACCTGCAGCACCGTCTGCGCGGGCAGGCACGGGAACTGTTCGTGGTCCTGTTCCTGGACAACCGCCACCGCCTGATCGCCTGCGAGGAACTGTTCGCCGGCACCATCAACGCGGCCCCGGTGTACCCCCGCGAAGTGGTGCGCAGAGCCCTGCTGCACAACGCCGCCGCGGTCATCCTCAGCCATAACCATCCCTCGGGCGACCCGGAACCCTCGGCCGCAGACGCACAGATCACCGAGGAGCTGCAGCGGGCCCTCGCACTGGTCGACATCCGCCTGCTGGACCACTTCGTGGTGGGCGAAGGGCGTCCCGTTTCGTTTGCTGAACGGGGTCTTCTACCGCCGCTTCAGGCCCGCCTGGTCGGATGAGCCGCGCAGCAACAGGCGGCCACGCGTGCCCTGGCAGGCAGGCCTCGGTCAGCGTTGGGGGCGGCATCTGCGCTAAAATGGGCGATTCCGCCGCTCATTCTCACAGCAGGCCTCGTGAAAAATCTCCTCCGCGCCCTGATCAGCCAAGGCATCGAAGCCTTGCGCGCCAATGGCACCCTGCCCGTCGACTCCCTGCCGCCGGACTTCGTGGTCGAGCGCCCGAAGACCCGCGACCATGGCGACTTCGCCACCAACGCCGCGATGCTGCTGGCCAAAGCCGCGCGCAGCAATCCGCGCGCACTGGCACAGGCGCTGGTCGAGGCGCTGCCGCGCAGTGAAGACGTCAGCAAGGTCGAGATCGCCGGCCCCGGTTTCATCAATTTCCACCTGGCGCCGGCCGCGTATCAGCGTGAAGCCGTCACCGTGATCAAGGAAGGCGCCGATTACGGCCGCAACCTGTCCGGCAATGGCCGCACGGTGGGCGTGGAGTACGTGTCGGCCAACCCGACCGGTCCGCTGCATGTCGGCCACGGCCGCGCCGCGGCCATCGGCGACTGCGTGGCACGCGTGCTTGATGCCAACGGCTGGAACACCAAGCGCGAGTTCTACTACAACGATGCCGGCGTGCAGATCGAGAACCTGGCGCTGTCGACCCAGGCACGGGTGAAGGGCATCGTTCCGGACCAGGAAGGCTGGCCGGAAGGCGGCTACCGCGGCGACTACATCGCCGACGTGGCACGCGCCTACATGACCGGCGCCAGCGTCGACCTGGAAGGCACCCTCGTGGTCGGCGCCAAGGACCCGGACGACATGCAGGCGATCCGTCGCTTCGCCGTGGCCTACCTGCGCAACGAGCAGAACCTGGACCTGGCCGCGTTCGGCGTGGATTTCGACATCTACTTCCTGGAAAGCTCGCTGTACGCCGATGGCAAGGTTGCCGAGGCAGTGGCCAAGCTGCAGGCGTCGGGTCATACCTATGAAGAAGGCGGTGCGCTGTGGCTGCGCAGCACCGACTTCGGTGACGACAAGGACCGCGTGATGCGCAAGTCCGACGGCACCTTCACCTACTTCGTGCCGGACGTGGCCTACCACCTGTCGAAGTGGCAGCGCGGCTACGAGCGCGCGATCACCGAACTGGGCGCGGACCACCACGGTTCGCTGGCGCGTGTGCGTGCCGGCCTGCAGGCCATGGAAGTGGGCATCCCGCAGGGCTGGCCGGAATACGTGCTGCACCAGATGGTCACCGTCATGCGCGGCGGCGAGGAAGTGAAGCTGTCCAAGCGTGCCGGCAGCTACTTCACCCTGCGCGACCTCATCGAAGAAGCCGGGCGCGACGCGACCCGCTGGTTCCTGATCGCGCGCAAACCCGATTCGCAGCTGACCTTCGACATCGATCTGGCCCGTCAGCAGAGCAACGACAACCCGGTGTTCTACGTGCAGTACGCGCATGCCCGTGTCTGCAGCCTGCTGCGTCAGGCGCAGGAGAAGGGCCTGGTCTACGAGCAGGGCAGCGGCCTGTCCAACCTGGGCCGTCTGGCCGATGACGCATCGCTGGCCCTGATGAACGAAATCTCGCGTTATCCGGAAGTGGTGGAAGCGGCCGGCGTGGCGCTTGAACCGCACCTGGTCGCGCAATACCTGCGCGAATTGGCACACGCCTTCCACACGTGGTATCACGGGACGCCGGTGCTGGTGGACGACGCGACCGATCGCAATGCCAAGTTGACCCTGGCCTGCGCAGCACGCCAGGTATTGGCCAACGGCCTCGACCTCCTGGGCGTTTCCGCCCCGGAAAAAATGTAAGCCTCAGGAGACGCAGTAGACATGGCAGCACGACGCGGCAAGACACAGGCTCGGCGCAACAGCAGCCAAGGCACGCCCGGATGGGTGTGGCTGGTTGCCGGCGTGGCGATCGCCGCCGTGGTGTTCCTGGCGGCGCCGAACCTGTTCAAGGGCGAGGGCGATGGCTTCCTGCGCGCCGGTCCGCAGCCGAACCCGAACGCGCAGCCGGCGCCGGTGGCCGATGGCGAAAGCGATGTCGGCACCCAGCCGGCCGCACAGCCAGCCACGCCGAAGCCGGCTGAACCGGAAAAGCCGGCGGCCACCCAGTACGACTTCTACACCCTGCTGCCTGGCAAGGAAGTGGAGATGTCCGACGCCGAACTGGCCGCCAGCGCGCGCGCCGAAGAACAGCGCCGCAGCAAGGCCGAAGCGCAGCGCGCGCAGGCGGCACTGGAAGGCAGGCCGGTACCGGCGGTTGCGGCCACGGCACCTGTGGCG
>NZ_QAIJ01000037.1:0-7973 GCF_003060985.1 Stenotrophomonas sp. HMWF023 | reverse complement strand
CCAGCCGTCCGCTGCCGACTCCGGTGAGTGAACGCCCGGCGGCAGCGACGCCAGCGGCCGGTACCACCGCGCCGGCCAGCGCCGGGTCCGTTGCCGCCGCTCCCGCGGCACGCAGTGAAGCCGCGCCGGCCGCTGCCAGCGCTGCGGCAGCCCCGGCAGCGGCCGACAACGCCCGCTACATCCTGCAGGCAGGTGCGTTCGGCGCTTCCGGCGATGCCGAAGCGACCAAGGCCAAGCTGGCGATGATGGGCCTGGCCGCACGCGTGGAGTCGGCGCAGATCAACGGCAAGACCGTGTACCGCGTACGCATGGGGCCCTATGGCAGCGCCGGTGAGCTTTCCGAAGCCAAGCAGAAGCTGGATGGCACCGGCCTGCAGGCGATGGCGATCAAGGCGCAGTAAGTCTGCGGGCATGAATGAAAAAAGCCGGGCATTGCCCGGCTTTTTTTTTGCCTGTAGAGCCGAGCCCACGCTCGGCTGATCGCCCATCAAGCCGAGCATCGGCTCGGCTCTACAGAACGCATCCAGGGCGCCGATCAGCCCTCGCGGGCAACCTGGAAGCCGGCGAACGACTGGCTGACCGGCATCAGTTCCAGGCGATTGATGTTCAGGTGCGGCGGCAGGCTCGCTACCCAGAAGATCTGCTCGGCGATGTCCTCGGCGGTCATCGGGTTGGCGCCGGTGTACAGCTTGTCCGACGCGACCTGGTCGCCATGGGTGCGGACCACGGTGAACTCGGTTTCCGCCATGCCCGGTTCGATGGTGGTCACCCGCACGCCGGTACCGTGCAGGTCCGAACGCAGGCCCAGCGAGAACTGGCTGACGAACGCCTTGGTGCCGCCATAGGCGTTGCCGCCCGGATACGGATAGACACCGGCCACCGACGAAATGTTGATGATGGCGCCCTTGCGCTCCACCAGCTGCGGCAACAGGCGATGGGTCAGGGTGACCAGCGCGGTGATGTTGGTGTCGATCATCGTCGTCCAGTCCTTCAGGCTGGCGCTCTGCGCCGGCGCGGTGCCCTGGGCGAGACCAGCATTGTTGACCAGCAGGTCGATGTCACCGAAGGCCGGCGGCAGCGCCAGCAGTGCCGCTTCCATCGCGACCGGATCACGCACGTCAAACACGGCCGCGTGCACCACCTCCTTGCCGTAACGCTCGACCAGCGGCTGCAGGCGTTCGCTGCGACGGCCGGTGGCGATCACTTTCCAGCCCGCCTGGGCGAAACGGTGTACGGCAGCGGCGCCGAAGCCGGAGGTGGCGCCGGTAATCAGGACGGTTCGGGTCATCAGACAACTCCGTGGGAAACCAGACCGACATTCTGGCACCGTCGGTCCACGGCTGCGTTGCCTGATCGGCCTGCTGCGGCGCGCGCGGTCAGCGCAGGCGGAACACGCGAGCCTTCGGCAGATCTTCGTCGACCTGCAGGAACCAGCGCCCGGCGATACCCGGAATCACCTCGATCTGCGGTGCCTGCAGGGTCTTGCGCAGCTTCATCTGGCCCTTCATCACCTGCCACTGCTGGCCGTTGTCGAGGGTGAACACCGTGCCCGGCTCCCAGCCCGCAACGTCGCCGACCACGCGGGCACTGACCGGGCCCTCTTCCAGGCCCAGGTGCATCGCCGCCGGGGCGGGAACGTTGGCCGGCAACGGTGCGCCGGTGTTGGCGACAACTGTCGCCCGCGTGGGGACGGGCGCAGATGCTTCGGCCTCGCGCAGCACGCGGTTCAGGGTCTGCAGCTGCGTCGCGTCCAGGCCCACTTCGGCCAACTGGGCCGCGCTGAGACGCTGCTCCACGGGTACGTAGCGGTCCTGGGCGGTGGCGGCGAAGCTGCTGGCGACCAGCAGGGCGGAAAGGAGGTACCGGCGCATCGAAGGGAATCCCTGCAGAACAGCGCTCACGATGCTGCAATCCGGTGACAGTCCGGTTACAGCCGCCGGGCCGCTACAATGGGCCATGATCAATAATGATGTGCTGCGCAGCGTGCGCTACTCCCTGGACCTCGGCGACCACCACGTGGTGACTCTGTGCCAGATGGCCGATCCGGCGTTCGACGTGGATGTCGAGCAGGCCAAGACCTGGCTGCTGCGTGAAGACGAGCCGGGTTTCCAGCCGATGAGCGACAGTGCGCTGGCGCACTTCCTCGATGGCCTGATCCTGCACCTGCGCGGTCAGGATGAGGGCCAGGCACCGCGCCCGGTGGAAACCCGCATCGACAACAACCTGGTGCTGAAGAAGCTGCGCGTGGCCTTCCAGCTGCGCGACGTCGACATGATGGAGATCTTCACCAGCATCGGCTTCAATGTCTCCAAATCCGAACTCGGCGCGCTGTTCCGCCAGCCCGGCCACAAGAACTATCGGCGTTGCCTGGACCAGATGCTGCGCAACTTCCTCAAGGGCCTGAGCCTGCGCCTGCGCGGCTGAGCACGGCGTCGACGAAGGCGCGTGCGGCCGGGGTCGGCAGGCGCTGCCAGACCAGATGTACGCGCCGGGTCGGGGTCGGTTGCAGGGGCACCTGCACCACCCCTTCGAAACCGTCGGCGATCCGCACCGGCACGATGCCCACCGCCAGGCCGTGGCGGACGAAGCGCTCGACCAGCTCCATCAGGTTGACCTCGAAACGCACCTGATGCGGCAGGCCCGCTGCGGCGAACGCATCATCGGTCTGGCGGCGCGCGCCGGTCCCCCGCGGGAAATCGACCAGGGCCTCATCCTGCAGCGCCGCCAACGGCAACCGGCGGCGCGTGGCCAGCCGATGCTGCGGCGCCAGCACGGCCACCAGATCCTCTTCCTGCAGCATCTGGTGGCAGACGCCCTCGAGATGGGCCGACGGCGCCAGCCCCACCAGCGCCACGTCCAGTGCGCGCGACTGCACCTGCTGCAGCAGGGTCTCGCTCTTGTCCACCCGCAACTGGAACTCCACCTGCGGGTGCTGCTGCTGGAAGGCAGCCAGCATGGCCACCACGTCGATGCCGGTCAGCGACGATATCTGCCCGATCGCCAGCAGCCCGCGCACGTCACCACTGACCGCAGCGACGTCGGCACGCAGGTGGCGCAGGCTGGCCAGTACCTGCCGCGCGTGCACCAGCAACGCTTCGCCTGCAGCCGTAGCGCGCACCTGGCGCGGCAACCGCTCGAACAACACCGTGCCCAGCTCCTGCTCCAGATGGGCGATCTGGTGGCTCAAGGCCGACTGCACGACGTGGCAACGCGCGGCCGCACGGGTGAAGTTGCCCTCTTCCGCCAGGACCACGGCGAACTCGAGCTGCTTGAGGTTCACACCGGCATCTCAATTCAAGATGGCAGGGATGATGATGATTCATTTCCATCATGTCCACAGCAGGCAGACACTGTGCTGCCCTGTTTCGCGGAACATCCCGTGTCCCCTTCCCTTCCTCCCCTGCAGCGTTGGCAGATCCTGTTGATGTCGGTCGCCACCGGTGTTGCGGTAGCCAGCAATTACTACGCGCAGCCGTTGCTGCATACCATCGCCGATGCCTTCGGCGTGCCGTTCGGCCAGGTCGGCATGGTGGTCACCGCTGCCCAGTTGAGCTACGCAGCCGGCCTGATCCTGCTGGTGCCCTTGGGTGATCTGTTCGAGCGCCGCCGGCTGATCGTGGTGATGACGTTGTTGTCGGCCAGCGGACTGGTGATCAGCGCATGCGCGCCGTCGTTGCCATGGCTGCTGGCCGGTACCGCGATCACCGGGTTGTTCTCGGTGGTGGCACAGGTACTGGTGCCGTTCGCCGCCACCCTGGCCGCACCGGAGCATCGCGGCCGCGTGGTCGGCACGCTGATGAGCGGGCTGCTGCTGGGCATCCTGCTGGCACGCACCGTGGCCGGGCTGCTGTCGAGCCTGGGCGACTGGCGCCTGGTCTATGCGATCGCTGCAGGTACGCTGGTGCTGACCGCACTGGCCCTGCAGCGCGGCCTGCCGCGTTTCCACCACAGCGCCGGGCTGAGCTACTTCGCGCTGCTGCGCTCGATCGGCACGCTGTTCGTGCAGGAACCGGTGCTGCGCCAGCGCACGCTGCTCGGCGCGTGCAGCTTTGCGATGTTCGCGATTTTCTGGACGCCACTGGCCTTCCTGCTGGCGCAGCCGCCGTATGCCTACAGCGACGCCACCATCGGCCTGTTCGGGCTGGTCGGTGCCGCCGGTACGCTGGCTGCCGGCCTTGCCGGGCGCATGTCGGATCGTGGCCAGACCGGCCGGGCCACGGCCATTGCGCTGGTGCTGTTGCTGCTGTCCTGGCTGCCTCTGGGGCTGTCGGCGCATTCGCTGCTGGCGCTGCTGGTCGGCGTGGTGGTGCTGGACCTGGCCGCGCAGCTGCTGCATGTCAGCAACCAGAACCTGATCTACGCGCTGCAGCCGGAGGCACGCAACCGCCTCAATGCCGGTTACATGACCGGCTATTTCATCGGTGGCTCGCTGGGCTCGCTGCTGTCGGCGCAGGTCTACCAGCGTTTCGGCTGGACCGGCGTGTGCGTGGCCGGTACCGCGGTGGCGGTACTGGCCTTGCTGGTGTGGCTGCCCAGTGCCTGGCGCACCCGCCAGGCCGCGTCGGCCGACTAGAAGCTGCCCTGCAGCGCCAGTTCCCAGCGTCCACCGGCATTGCCCGGGAACAGACGCTTGGCGGCGCTGTCGGTGTCATGCACGGTGGCGCGCAGTTCCCAGGCCGGCGTCAACGTGGCAATGGCACTGAGCTGGCCATGCAGGTAGTCCGGCCCTTGCGCGGTGGCCAGCCAGTACTGCCCCACCGCCGCTTCCAACCGCACGCGCTCGTTCAACGGCACCCGCACGCCCAGCTGCGCGTAGGTGCCGCGACGGCCGCCGGCCAGGGCATCGTTGGAGTGGGCGACCTGCAGCCAGGCGCGTTGCTTCCAGGTGGTGGTGACATTGAGTTCGGTCCAGTCCAGTGCGCGACCGGTACCCGGATAGACATACCGGGTGAGGTTCGCATCCAGGCTCCAGTCCGGCGACAGCGCGCCGGACCAGCCGGCGACGAGATCGAACTCGCTGCGTGCACCGTTGTCCGGCGTGAACGAGACATTCGAGCCCCACGCGCTGGCATACCAGCCCGAACCCACCGTCACCTTCGCACCCACCTGCGCGGCCGGATCGCCGTCGCTCTGCGAGCTGCCGCGCCACACGTAGTCGCTGGTCAATGCCGCCGTGCCACTCACCTGCACCTGGGCCTGCACGCCGCCGGCGCACAGCAGCCCCGCCAGTGCGGCCGCGCTGGCCACGATCATCCCCTTGTTCTTCACTGCACTCACTTCCTCGTTGAAGGCGGTCTTGTCCGCCGGGACGGCAGTGTCGACGGCATGGCCGTAACGGTTCGATGGCGATGCCGTCGTACCAGCGCAAATTCAGCGTAAATCCGCGCCGCAACGAGCGCGGTATCATGCAGGCCTATTTCCAGGAACCAACCACGTGGACGCCATCCTGACCCCGGTATCGATCGGCGAGCTGATCGACAAGATCACCATTCTCGAGATCAAGGCCGAGCGCATCGACGATGCGACCAAGCTGGCCAATGTGCGCACCGAGCTTGACGGCCTGCTGCCGCTGCTGCAGCAGCAGCTTGACGCACAGCCGGCATTGGCCGCGCTGAAGACGCAGTTGAAGGCCATCAACGAGCGCATGTGGGAGATCCAGGACCAGCTGCGCGACAAGGAAGCGGCGCAGGTGTTCGACGAGGCGTTCATCCAGCTGGCGCGCGGCGTGTACGGCACCAACGGCGAACGCGTGCAGGTGAAGAACGAGATCAACCGTGTCGCCGGTTCGGCGCTGGTCGAGGAAAAGCAGTACCAGGGCGAGTAAGCGCGCCCGTCAGCCACACTCCAGCAGGTGGCGGATGCGGAACAGTTCGACATCGCTGCGGATGCCAAGCTTCTGATAGGCCGCTTTCTTCTGCGTGCTGATGGTGCTGGCCGAACGCTGGAAGCGCCGGGCCACTTCGCCGGTGCTGCAGCCCTGCAGCAGCAGCCGCAGCACTTCGCGTTCACGCCGGCTCAGTGGCGTCAGGCTGGGCGCCGACATGCGCCGCGCGCGTGATCGATTCAGCTGCGTGCGCAGCTCCGGGGGCACGAACCGCCCACCGCGGGCCACCACGTCCACCGCGCGCAGCAGCATTTCCGGCGTGGTCGCCTTGGACAGGAAGCCGCGTGCGCCGGCCTGCATCGTCGTGGCCACGGTGCTGGCATTGCAGTGCGCCGACAGCACCAGTATCGGCAGGCTGGGCCAGCGCCGGGACAATCCGCGCAGCAGCTGCAACCCATCGCCAAGATCCCCCAGCGGCAGCGCATCGATCACCAGCAGGTCAACGCAGCCGGGTTCGCGTTGCAGCAGTTCCACCAGGTCATCTTCGTTGGCGTAGCTGCCGCGCACGTGCACGCCGCTGTGCTGGTGCAGCAGCACTTCCACCCCCAGCCGCAGCACCGGATGCGGATCCAGCAGTGCCAGACGGCGCGGCCGATCGGGGAGCAGCGGTGGGAGTACGGGCGGCATCGCGGTGTATCCGGCAGCACGGGATATCCACCGTAGGCCGCCACTGGCGGTGGCGGAATCCAATTCATTGCAATGCAACATGACGCCGCGAAACGCAGTCAGACTCTGTTTTGATTCCGCACAAATGCAACAGGCCCGGCAATGCCGGGCCTGTTGCAGCACGAACAGCGCGCGGGCGCGCCGTAGATGCAATTACCAGCTGAAGCGCGGGCCGACGGTGTATTCCTTGTCGCCGTGGCGGTTCATCTTCAGCTCGCCGTTCAGGCCCCAGTTCTGGTTCAGCTTGACCTGACCACCCAGACGGCCGTACCACTGGCTGTCGATGTCGACGCCGTGCTTCTTCGAATAATCTTCGTAACCGACCAGACCGTAGACTTCAGCGTGGGCACCGAACGCGGTACGGATACCAGCTTCAGCGCTGTAGCCGTTGAAATCCAGGCCGTGCTTCTGGTCGAACTTCTGGTAGGCAACGCGGGCAACGAAGTCGGTCGACGGAGCGATTTCGACGTTGTAGCCGGCACCGACCTTCCACTGGTCAACCTTGATGTTGGTGTGGTCGACTTCCTGACGGCTGTATTCGCCGAAAGCGTGGAAGTTCGGCAGGAAGCCGTAGGAACCCTTCACGCCCCAGCCATCAGCCTTGATGCCGTCAACGTCGGTCTTGGCGTAATCAGCCTCGGCGTAGTTGTAGGACAGGTTCTCGGCAGCCGAAGCGGTGAACGGCAGGGCAGCGGCCAGAGCCAGAGCAATCAGCGAATTCTTCATGGGGGTACACCTTTACTTTCTTATGGTGTGCAGCAGCGCCAGGGCGCCATCGCATCGGGAATGTAAATTCTCCGTTATTCGCCACAACGCTCCCTGAAAACAGCGGTCTTCGCATTGCTGAATTTTTTGCATTGATTCAGCAAGGCTCAGGCATACGCGCGCGGTACGCGCACGCGCTTCGATTCAACGGTGCGGCAATCGATGTCGATTTCCCGCGCCCTGAAGCGTCGACTCAATGAAGGCCGTGCACCTGGCATGGTCCATTCCGGAGGCAAGCGATGAGCTATATCGATGGTTTCGTACTGGCGGTGCCGACCGCCAACAAGGAGAAATTCCTCGCCCACGCCCGCAACGCCGATGTGGTGTTCCTGGAATACGGAGCGCTGCGGGTAGTCGAAGGCTGGGGCGATGACGTGCCACATGGCAAGACCACCGACTTCTTCGGCGCGGTGAAAGCCACGACGGAGGAAACGGTGGTGTTTTCCTGGATCGAGTGGCCGGACAAGGCCACCCGCGATGCAGGCATGCAGAAGATGATGGAAGACCCGCGGCTGGACCCGACGAAGAATCCCATGCCGTTCGACGGTGCGCGGATGATCTACGGCGGATTCGAGCCGATCTTCGAACTCAAGCGCTGACCCCGGCGGGCGTCCTCAGCGGACGCCCGCTTCATCCTCGCCGGCCGCATGGCCGGTAC
>NZ_QAIJ01000269.1:0-1064 GCF_003060985.1 Stenotrophomonas sp. HMWF023 | reverse complement strand
CGGTCTGCTTGGCGCGCTTCTTGGCGGACTTGATATTGGCCACGGTGGTGGTTTCCTGAAAAATCGGTGTTATGGGAACAGCAAGCTAGCTAGTATGATGGCGTAAGAAATGTACGTCAAGTCGATTGTCAAGAGGGACGTTGAGTGAGTTCACCCAAGATGTTGCGGGGCCTGCTGTCGTTCAGCAGCATGACCATGGTCTCGCGGGTTCTCGGCCTGGTCCGGGACCAGGTGGTGACCTCGACCTTCGGCACCAACGCCATCACCGATGCTTTCTGGGTCGCCTTCAGGATACCCAATTTCCTGCGCCGGCTGTTCGCCGAGGGCTCCTTTGCCACCGCATTCGTGCCGGTGTTCACCGAGGTGAAGGAAACCCGCAGCCACGCCGAGCTGCGTGAACTGATGGCCCGCACCGCCGGCACCCTGGGCGGCGTGCTGATGCTGGTCACCGCGCTGGCGCTGATTTTCGCGCCGCAGCTGGCGTCGGTCTTCGCCAGTGGTGTCGACACCGACCCGGCCAAGCAGGGCCTGCTGATCGACCTGTTCCGCCTGACTTTCCCGTTCCTCCTGTTCGTCTCGCTGACCGCCCTGGCCGGCGGTGCGCTGAACAGTTTCCAGCGCTTCGCGATGCCCGCGCTGACCCCGGTCATCCTCAACCTGTGCATGATCGCCGGCGCGCTGTGGCTGGCGCCGCGGCTGGGTGGCACACCGGAAAAGCAGATCCTCGCCCTCGGCTGGGCCGTGCTGGCCGCCGGCCTGCTGCAGCTGCTGTTCCAGCTGCCCTCGTTGAAGGGCATCGACCTGCTGACCCTGCCGCGCTGGGGCTGGAACCATCCGGGCGTGCGCAAGGTGATGACGCTGATGGTGCCGACCCTGTTCGGCTCGTCAGTGGCGCAGATCAACCTGCTGCTGGATACCGTCATCGCCGCCAAGCTGACCGATGGCTCGCAGTCCTGGCTGTCGCTGGCCGATCGCTTCCTGGAACTGCCGCTGGGCGTGTTCGGTGTGGCCCTGGGCACGGTGATCCTGCCGGCGCTGGCCCGGCACCACGTCAGCACCGACCG
>NZ_QAIJ01000268.1:0-3999 GCF_003060985.1 Stenotrophomonas sp. HMWF023 | reverse complement strand
CCATGCCGATATGGACAAGGCTGGACAAGACCAAGCCGGTACCGGAAAGGGTGACCACGCATGACTGAGCGCTGGATGGTCCGGCTGGCCCTGGCGGCCGCCCTGATGCTGGGCAGTACCCTGGCCACGGCCGCCGAGGGCGGCACCAAGCTCCTGCAGGCTGGCAACGACCTGGGTGACCGGGCGTCGCTGCAGCGCGGCGCCCAGCTGTACATGAACTACTGCAGCGGCTGCCACGCATTGAAATATCTGCGCTATTCGCGGATGGGCGAGGACCTGGGGCTGAGCGAGGAAGAGGTGATGAACAACCTCAACTTCACCGGCTCGGCGGTCGGCGATCCGGTGCCGGTGGCAATGCCCAAGGAGCAGGCCGAGAAGTGGTTCGGCAAGATGCCACCGGACCTGAGCCTGATTTCGCGGGTGCGCGGCAGTGACTGGGTCTACACCTACCTCAAGTCGTTCTACCTGGACAGCAGCCGCCCGCTGGGCTGGAACAACGCGCTGTTCGCCAACGCCTCCATGCCCAATCCGTTGTGGGAGATGCAGGGCCTGCAGCACGCGGTGCATGGCAAGGCCGAAGCGCCGGGCATGGACCCGCCGGTAACCGGCCTGCGCATCGAAAGCCCGGGCTCGGTCGACGCGGCCCAGTACGACCAGGCCGTGCGGGACATCACCAACTTCCTTGAATACGCCGGCGAACCGGCCGCGCTGAAGCGGCAGCAGCTCGGTGTCTGGGTGATCCTGTTCCTGGCCCTGCTGACCTTCCTGGTGTATCTGTTGAAGAAGGAATACTGGAAGGACGTGCACTGATCCAGAGCCGGCCATTGCATCGGGCCTATTGGCTTTTGTGATGGTCGGTTGCACACTCGGGGAGGAGTCGACCGCCGGCACGGTGCTGGTGGCGCCGATGCGGCAGGCGGTCTCCTGTCGTAGGAGAGCCTTTGATGGCGGCGAGCGTACGCATGCGCAATACACTGACGCTGTTTTCCTCGAACGACGATGTACTGTGCCACCGTGTGCGCCTGGTGCTGGCGGCCAAAGGCGTGAGTTTCGACTTCGTTCCGGTCGATCCACAGAACCCGCCGGAAGATCTGATCGATCTCAATCCGTACCACTCGGTGCCGACCCTGGTCGAGCGCGAGCTGGTGCTGTATGCCGCGTCGGTGGTCAGCGAGTATCTGGACGAGCGCTATCCGCACCCGCCGCTGATGCCGGTCGACCCGCTGTCGCGCGCGCGCATCCGTCTGGCCATGCTGCGTATCGAGCATGACTGGGTGCCGCAGGTGCAGGCGATCCAGCTGGGCAACAAGACCCAGGCAGAGGCGGGCCGCAAGCGGCTGAAGGAACTGCTGACGGCCTCGTTGCCGTTGTTCAAGGCCAGCAAGTTCTTCCTCAACCCGGAAATGAGCCTGGCCGACTGCGCGATGGCGCCGATCATCTGGCGCCTGCAATCGCTGGACGTGCCGTTGCCGAAGGACAGCAAGGCCATCGAGGACTACGGCAACCGGATCTTCCGCCACCCCGGTTTCGTTCGCAGCCTGACCGATCAGGAAAAGAAACTGCGCGATCTGCCGGGCTGATCCGGCATCCGCTTTCCCGTCTGCACGCCGACCGGCGTGCAGGCGATCCGCCCCGGCAGGGGCGTCGGGCGCTACACTTCACGCATGACCGAAGACTTCTTCCACATGACCAGCCACCGCCCGTACCTGTTGCGGGCACTGGTGGAATGGATCAACGACAACCAGCTGACTCCGCATATCCTGGTCGACGCCGGCGTTCCCGGCGTGCAGGTTCCGCCTTCTGCCGTCAAGGACGGCCGGGTGGTGCTCAACATCGCCGAGCGCGCAGTCGTGCGGCTGGTGATCGACAACGAGTCGGTGAGCTTCTCGGCGCGCTTCTCCGGCACCAGCTATCCGGTGCAGGTGCCGATCAGTGCGGTGCTGGCGGTGTATGCCCGCGAAACCGGGCAGGGCATGGCGCTGCCGGACGACATTCCCGGTGGCGAGCCGGCGCAGGCCAGTGATGAGCTGCTGCACGACGATGAGCAGACGCCGCCCGACGACACGCCGCCCGCTGGTCCGCCGCCGAAAGGCCGTCCGACCCTGCGCGTGGTCAAGTAGTTTCCACAGTTTTTCATCCACGCATGGCGTGGATCTACCGGCGCGCTGTCCAGTAGATCCACGCCATGCGTGGATGCTTCTGCTCACACATCCTCGGCATCTTCGTTGTCCGCACGGATCTGGCTGATCCGCGCCGCGCCCGGGCCGGTGAAGGAAATCAGCTGGTCACCGCGCAGCACCATTCGGCCGACATGGCGATCGATGCCGTCGTAGGAATACTCGAACTTGAAGGTGCGCTCGAAACCGAGCCGGCCATCTTCCCCACGCGACAGCCGTAGACCCGTGGCGTGCACCGCCTGGTCCAGCCACTGCACATCGGCGGCACGGCAGGCATTGCGGCCCAGTTCGATCGCACGTTCGGCGGCCGAACGCGCTGCGTTCCAGAAGAAGTAGACGATACCGCCGGCAATCAGCAGGATCAGCAGGGTGGGCATGGCTTCAGCCGTCAGGTGTCGATCCGCCAAAGATGGCGACGAATGGCGACCGGATCAAGCGGCATCTGCTCAGCGATCGCTGCCGGGCTCCGTTACCGGCTGCAGCGGCACCGATGTCGGTGCAGCGGGTGCCGGCGGAGGCGGTGCAACCCGCGGTGCAGTGGCATTCAACTGCAGCAGTGCGGCCCAGTCCTGCCGGTTGAAGCTGCACTCGTCCTCGCGCCCCGGTGTGCAGGTCGGGTCGATGCCGGTGGTGTCGCGCTCGCGCGCCGGCGGCAGCTTGATCATGCCGGTGCGATCCAGTTGCAGTAGGCGCATCGCTACGGTGTTCATGACATTGCCGCCCACCAGGTAAAGCGTCTGGTCGCCACCGAGGTTGGCCGCCACCACCACTTCGCAATGCGACTTCCAATGGCCGACCGAGCCGTTGCCCAAGGCCTGCACCAATCCGCTGTAGCTGAGTGTGCTGCTGCGGTCGCGCAGGAAGCACAGCAGATCGCCCGGTGCTGGCTTGGCGGTGGCCGGGTCCATCAGGCGGTAGGGCACGCCGGAAGGGCCTGCCTGGTAGGCGGCGCGGATGTAGTCGATATGGCGCGGGGACGTGTTGAAGCCGGGTACCCCGGCACGCACCATCACCCAGGAAATGAAGGCAGCCGACCACGGATTGTCGATCAGGAACGCGCGGCAGTCGTTGTCGGTGTAGCGGGTTCCCAATGGGGCCAGACAGCTGCTGGCGCCGGGCTGGCTGCCCAGTGCGTTGAGGGTGCCGCTTTCACGCCAGTAGCTGGTGACGCGTTGCCAGGCGATCAGGCCGTTGTCAGCCAGATGATCGCCTTCGGCCTCGGTGACACTGAGGCTGGCGGCGCGGCCGTCACGGTCGATGAAGGGGCGGAACCAGAGGCGATGCTCGTTGCAGGCAGTGTTGCGGATGGCGATCGCCAACGGGCTCAGGCCGAAACGCGGGGGTACATCGCAGGCTTCGACGGCGGCGGCCGAGAAGGGTGCTGCGGCCAGCAGCAGGCAGGCAGGCAAGAGCATCCGGCGCATGCGCGGCTCCTGTGGGGGATGGTCGCAGCGTCGCAGCGCTGTTGTGAACGCCGGGTGTGAGAACGGTAGTGCCGGTCGCTGGCCCGCAACATCACGATCCGCGAATCCACCCTCAGCCCGGCGGTGGACCCAGCTTCAACGACAGATCAATGGCCTGCACGTGCTTGGTCAGGCCACCGATGGAAATGCAGTCCACGCCATCTTCAGCGATCGAACGCAGGCCGCCGAGGCCGACGCTGCCGGACACTTCCAGTGGAATACGACCTTCGGTGATGCGCACCGCTTCGCGCCGCAGTTCCGGGCTGAAGTCGTCCAGCAGGATGCGTTCACAGCCGGCCTGCAGCGCCTGCCGCAGCTGGTCCAGGTCCTCGACCTCGACTACCAGCGGCAGTTGTGGC
>NZ_QAIJ01000267.1:28136-29098 GCF_003060985.1 Stenotrophomonas sp. HMWF023 | reverse complement strand
GCTGCAGGCCGGTGAAATCGAACAGGCCGTGCACTGGCTGCGGTTGGCGCTGCAGCACGGCAGTCCCGCCTTCATGGCGCATATCGTGCCCGAGCTGGCCACCTCCCCCCATCCGCAGGTGCGCGCCCTGGTCGCACCATCCGCTTGCTGAGGACTCCCGCATGCTGCTGCACATCCCCGACATCCTCAGCGCCGGACAGGTGGCTGATATCCGCCGCAGGCTCGATGCGGCCGACTGGACCGATGGCCGCGAGACCGTCGGCCACCTCGGCGCGCAGGCCAAGCACAACCAGCAGCTGCCGGAAGCTTCGCCGCTGCGCCGCGAACTGGGCGAAACCATTCTCGTCGCGCTGGCACGGCATCCGCTGTTCTTCAGCGCCGCGCTGCCGTTGAAGTACCTGCCACCGCGCTTCAACCGCTACAGCGGCGGCGGCACCTACGGCTTCCACGTCGATGGCGCGGTGATGAACCTGGCCAACGGCGAGCAGCTGCGCTCGGACATCTCCTGCACGCTGTTCCTGTCCGACCCGGACGAGTACGACGGCGGTGAACTGATCATCAGCGACACCTACGGCGAGCATGAAGTGAAACTGCCGGCCGGTGATCTGATCGTGTATCCCTCCAGCAGCCTGCACAAGGTCAACCCGGTCACCCGCGGTGCGCGCGTGGCCTCGTTCTTCTGGGTGCAGAGCATGATCCGCGACGATGTGCAGCGTCGCCTGCTGTGGGAGATGGATACGTCCATCGAGCGCCTGCGGCAGACCGATGGCGATGCCGATGCAGTGCTGCAGCTGACCGGCGTGTACCACAACCTGCTGCGACGCTGGAGCGAGGTCTGAGCCGATCAGGCCACCCCTGCGACAACTTGGCAATCATTCTCATTTGCAACGGCTAACGGGTCTCATTACAATCACGCCCCGTTGACGCCGGATGTTCCGGCCAGCCAGGGATCTCCGCTTGCG